>DQCL01000225.1:1963-26547 GCA_003533975.1 Octadecabacter sp.
AGGGCTTCGACACGTGCATTAAATGCGTTGGCGTCCGGCAGGTTGAGGAATAATAATAAAGCCGCCGAGAGCAAGATGACCACGATGGCTGCAATTCCGCCGATGACAATTCGATTGCCCGTCTGACGTGCTTCAATAGCGGAGGTAGTATTCGCCTGCACTGTTCTGTCTCTCCTCAAGTCCGGCGTCATCAAAGACACCTTCAATACTTAACAACTGCCAATCATCAGCAGCAAGGCGTGGGGTCAGTTCGGCAAGTGCGCCTTGTGGCGAACAAGCGCCCATGACCTCTGCGACACCGTAGTGCAGCCGGAGGGGATCGTCACGCTTGGCTTTGTAGTCAGCATAACAGGCGGCCTGCGCCGATGCTGATACCGCCATAAGTGCGAGTGTAAGGAGAGTTGTGCGTTTCATGCCGTGAACATGCCGTGTGGCGTCTTGTTATTCAATATCCGCCTGGGAAGCGGCGGGCGAAATGCGATAACGATGCCTCGTTATTGAGAGACATTCGACCCATCCCGCATTGTTGGTTCATCCCAAGTCGTCACATCGGACGGCGAAACCCGAAAGGACCACACAATGTTTGTTCGCTCACTCAAAACGACCTTCACTGCAGGACTACTGGCCACGACTTTGGCGTTAACTGCCGTCACTCCAAATAGCGCAGCCGCGCGGATGTCGGATGAAGAAATCGCAGGGTTGCTCGGATTACTGGCTTTCGGGGCCATCATTCATAACCGCCGCAATAATGATGTTACCCCCACACCGGCGCCGCAACCGCAGCCGAGCGTGAATCGTGGCTGGCGTGTGTTGCCTGTAGATTGCGTTCGCAACGTGACGCGCAGAAACGGCAACACGATCCGCATGTTTGGCCAACGGTGCCTAAACAATAATTATAACCACCCGAACCGTTTGCCAGAAGCGTGCCATGTACGGGTTCGCAATGAAAACGGCCAGCGCCGTCAAGGGTACCGTGTACGCTGTATGCGCGACCACGGGTTCCGCACCAACCGTCGCTAAGGATGGAGCGGATATCGGGTAGCCGCCCCCAGCGGTTACCCAATTAGAGGCAGGGGGGAGGACATGGCCCCCTGCCTCTTTTTTATGCTGATCAGGAACGGCCTTTGCAGCCAGTGCATGACGGGATTGCGGGGGAAGTCTCTACTCAGATGGGTCATAATGACTTACCTATAAGGGCAAGGAACGATTGATCTGAAAAGGACAAACCATGATACAAGACCGTTTGACCGCGAAGTTTTTGACTGCACAACGTATCAAAAAGAAGGATGCGAAACCGCACAAGAGTGTGAGCACGAAGCGAAAGGTCGCTCCGGCAACAGACCTGTACACGCGTGGTCGCAGCCTAATTGGTACTTTCTGGCTCTGAGCCTTGAAGCTTCTGCTTGTGTTTGAAACACGGGCAGGATGAACACATCAGAAACAACCGGCCCTGACTTCACCTTTGAACAGAACCTGATCACCCGCGGTGCATTGCGCATTGCGGGTGTTGATGAAGTGGGGCGTGGCCCATTGGCCGGGCCCGTCACCGCCGCTGCTGTGATCCTTGATCCAGCAAACATTCCTGACGGATTGAATGACAGTAAAAAGCTAACTGCCAAACGCCGCGAGGCGCTTGAACCGCTGATCTTTGCAAGCGCGCAGGTATCTATTGCCCATGCAACCGTCGAAGAAATCGACGAAATCAATATTTTGCGCGCCAGCCATCTGGCGATGGAGCGGGCCGTTGCCGGATTAGGAACCGTGGACCACGCCCTGATTGACGGCAATATGATCCCGCGCGGGCTGACAGTTCCGGCAACGACAATCATCAAAGGGGACGGTCGTTCTATGTCCATCGCGGCGGCCTCAATTGTGGCCAAAATATGTCGCGATCGGATCATGGTGGATTTAGCGCAACAGTACCCCGGGTACGGATGGGCGACGAACGCCGGATACGGGTCTAAAAGCCACATATCTGCACTTCAAAATTTGGGGGTTACCCCACACCATAGACGATCATTCAAACCCGTCCACAATATGTTGTGACAAGCATATTTTATAACCCTTTGATTCAATAAAGTTTTTGACTGCGAATCACCTTTGACTCACATTGAGGTCAACAAACGAGCGGACAACCGCCGTGACTATCAAAGTCGGGACAGAGGCGTAATATGACAAAGAAAACCAAGGAGGCAGCGGCGCCAGCTCTGCCGCTCAACAGTATCCTTGACGGTGATTGCATCGACATCATGAACAGCCTGCCAGAGTGCAGTGTTGATCTGATTTTTGCGGATCCGCCCTATAACCTTCAGCTGAAGGGCGAATTGCATCGCCCGGACAATTCCAAGGTGGATGCAGTTGATAACGACTGGGATCAGTTCGAGAGCTTTAAGCGCTACGATGAATTTACACATGCTTGGATGAAGGCCGCGCGCCGCATTTTAAAGCCGGATGGCGCGATGTGGGTGATCGGATCTTATCACAACGTATTCCGCATGGGCACAGAACTGCAGAACCAAGGATTTTGGATTCTCAATGATGTGATCTGGCGTAAATCTAATCCGATGCCGAACTTCCGCGGCATGCGCCTGACCAATGCTCATGAAACGATGATTTGGGTGTCCAAAACCGAAAAGTCGAAACCAACCTTTAACTATGAAGCGCTAAAAGCGCTTAACGAAGGAACCCAGATGCGCAGCGATTGGGTGCTTCCGATTTGTACAGGACATGAACGCTTGAAAAACGAAGCTGGCGACAAAGCGCACCCGACTCAGAAACCAGAAAGCTTGCTTCACCGTGTTTTGGTGGGGTCCACGAACCCTGGTGATGTGGTGCTTGATCCGTTCTTCGGAACGGGAACAACAGGCGCCGTCGCCAAAATGCTTGGCCGTGACTACATCGGCATTGAGCGTGAGGCCGAGTATCGCGCCGTTGCCAAAAAGCGTCTGGCGAGAATTCGTAAATTCGACAACGAAGCACTTGAGGTGTCGCAATCCAAGCGCGCAGAACCGCGTGTTCCGTTTGGTCAAGTTGTTGAACGTGGCATGTTGCGCCCTGGCGAGGACCTGTGGTCCGTCAACGGCCGCCACAAGGCCAAGGTTCGTGCTGATGGTACGCTGATCGGTGCAGACGCCAAGGGCTCCATCCACCAAGTTGGCGCGGCCTGCGAAAACGCTCCAAGCTGCAATGGCTGGACATATTGGCACTATCGTCGTGACGGCAAGAAGGTTCCGATTGACCTTTTACGCCAACAGATCCGCTCTGAGATGCGGGCCAACTAAACCAACACAGATTCAAAGTTTACCGCCTGTGCCTGCGGCCCAATAGCCGTGGCACCACTTATCCCCCGTCGGTCCCAAGACCTGACGGGGGTTTTTTCTATTCCAGTTCCCCCGTGACGTTCCCCGATTTCCGCGCCATAAGGGGCCAAGTTTACGAGGGTCAAAATGGCGAAAATTCTTCTGACAGGCGGCGCGGGTTACATAGGGTCGCACACATATCTGGCGCTTGTTGAGGCTGGCTTTGAGGTGGTGATCCTCGACAATTTTTCCAATGCAAAACCGGATGTTCCAAACCGCTTGCACGACATTGCGGGTGGACCTGTCCATGTGGTTGAAGGTGATGTTTTAGATCGCGTTACGCTTGATACGTTGTTCGCCGATCATAAGATTGACGGGGTTGTGCATTTCGCCGCGCTGAAAGCCGTTGGTGAAAGCGTACAAAAGCCGCTGGAGTACATGAATACGAATGTTGGCGGATTGCTAAACCTGCTGGCTGCGATGGACCGTGCCGATGTGCGGCGTATTGTGTTCTCGTCCTCTGCGACGGTTTATGGCGACACAGATGTACAACCGATCCCTGAGGATCATGCACGGGCTTACACGTCTCCCTATGCTTTCACCAAGATCGCGGGTGAGCAAATTCTTGAGCAGTTAACGGACGATTGGGCCGTTGGCATCTTGCGTTACTTCAACCCGGTGGGCGCACATAAGTCCGCGATTATTGGCGAAGATCCTGAAGACATACCGAATAATTTGGTTCCCTACATGGCCAAGGTCGCGACGGGTGAATTGGCAGAGTTAAACGTGTTTGGCGACGATTATGACACCCCAGACGGCACCGGCGTGCGTGACTATATCCACGTTGAAGACTTGGCGGAAGGGCACGTGTTATCCTTAACGTCGCTTATCGAAACGGGCGAGAGCCACACAGTTAACCTTGGAACCGGCGAAGGATCGTCTGTTCTCGATGTTATCAAGGCCTACTCGGACGCCTGTGGGCACGAACTTGCGTATAAGTTTACACCGCGGCGTGACGGAGATGTTGCGGCTCTGACGGCGCGCCCAGAGAAGGCGAAAATGATGCTCGGGTTTGAAGCAAAGCGCACGCTTGCGGACATGTGCACGTCCAGTTGGGCGTGGGTGAGCGGCCAGCGCCGAAACTCGCGCTAGGCTAGCGCGGCATTGGGTTCGTCGCGTTCTTGTAGGGTGCCCAGTCTTCGATTTCCGGATAATACTTTTTGCGCCAAGCACGCACGCGCGGGTTCATGATTTTATGCCAGACTGGTGGAACCATCGCCGCCATAGTCATGATCGGATAGCCATACGGAAGCTGAGGCGCGTCTTCCTCATCGTAGGTTTGAAGCAATGGAAACCGGCGATCAGGTTTATAGTGATGGTCGGAATGGCGTTGCAGGTTAATGAGCAACCAGTTGGACGCGAGCTGTGATGCGTTCCAAGAATGGCGCGGCAGGACGTGTTCATATTTGCCGTTCCCAAGGTGCTTGCGCGTCAGGCCGTAGTGCTCAACGTAGTTCACGATTTCAAGCTGCCACATAGAGATGAAGGCTTGGGAAGCGAACAGGGCTAACCCGATCCAGCCGCCAATCCAGATTGCAATTGCGATCATTACAATCTGCAATGCTGCATAGCGCCAGAATGGGTTGGATCGGTGATGCCACGGAAGGTTCTTACGGGCGAGCATCGCGGCTTCTGCCTTGAACGCTGATACGGGCTGTTGATGAAGGACGCGGACAAAATACTTGTGGAACCCTTCGTTATAGCGGGCCGTGACAGGATCGCGCGGTGTGCCGACATATCGATGATGCACCAAAAGATGCTCGCTGCGGAAATGAGAATAAAGTGACATTGAAAGCAGAATGTCTGCCAACCAACGCTCAAACTTTGGCTTCTGATGGGCAAGTTCGTGGGCGTAGACGATGCCGATTGTGCCAGACATCACGCCAAGCCCAAAGGCGAGGCCGATCAATTCCCAGACGTTCAAATGCCCTGAACTGGTTACATACCAGATGATGCCAAAGAGGGTCACAAACTGCAGTGGTGCCCAAATGATGGTGACGAGGCGATACCAAAACAGCTCTCCCTCGGATGTTTCAAGATCGGCGTTGGCGTCATAGGTGCCTGCAATCGCGTCGATTGCGGTGAACAAATACCACGTCATGAGTGGCATCAGGAAAACCGTCCAACCGCCGTAAACTGCCTCGATCCACGCGATAGGGACAAGGCCGACGGAACACCAGAATGGGGCCGCCCGCGTGATACGGGCCATGTTAGACGGTGAGACGATTGGGAAAGATGTCATGACAAACTCCGGTTTGGGCAAAGCATAACGCTTTCAAGGAATTGCTTAAATATGTCGTAGAGTCGCGGCAGCTAGGGTGTAAGCCTTTTGCATCACGGTCGGAAGTGCTGTGGTATCGAATGCATCTGCTGGAATGAAATGCCCGCGACTTGGGGCCGCATCAATCGGCAACCAAGCGGTTTGAACCCGCAAGATCAGGTGGAAATGTGTGAAAGTGTGACGTGCGTGTTCGTTTAACTCAGCCCAATCCGTCGAGTGGGGGGAGGCATCCATAGGGTCATCACCCCATTCGGTTGTTGGCCACCCAAGCATTCCGCCAAGAAGCCCCTTTTCAGGCCTTGTTTCCAGCAACCATGCCCCATCTGCACGTCGCGCAATATAGGCGATACCCGTGCGTGTTGGTTTGGGTTTCTTTGGCGTTTTCTTCGGTAATTCCAACTGCGTTCCGGCACCCAGCCCATCGCATTCGGTGCGGATAGGACAAATCCCGCAGGCGGGTTTTTTCGGTGTGCAAACTGTTGCACCAAGGTCCATTATTGCTTGCGCGTAATCGCCGGGCCGTTTTTTAGATGTGTGGCGCTGGGCGTATTCCATGAACACCGGCTTAGCGGCCGGAAGGGGCGTGTGATCATCATACACGCGCGCCATCACGCGTTCGACATTGCCGTCCAGCACTGTTGACGCTTCATCAAAGACAATCGCGGAGATCGCGGCGGCAGTATAGGGGCCAATTCCGGGCAACTGTATGAGTTCTTCATAGGAACGTGGGAACACGCCAGCATGTTCTTGAACCACTGCTCGGGCACATTTCAAAAGGTTACGCGCCCGTGCGTAGTACCCTAGGCCTGCCCATGCCGCCATTACTTCGGCATCCGCTGCCACTGCTAAGTCGGCAACTGTCGGCCACAGGGTCGTGAACTTTTCGTGGTATGCGCGTACGGCGGCGACGGTTGTCTGTTGAAGCATTACTTCCGACAGCCAAACTGCATAAGGATCAGGGCGTTTTCCGGCTTTTTTATCAGCAGGCATCACGCGCCACGGCATCACGCGTGCATGGATGTCGTACCAATCCAAAAGAGCGTTCGTAATCTCACGCAATGTTTATGACCCTTTAAGTTTGGTTTCTCTGGTGTTGTGGTGCCAGAGGTTTAGAATAGCGTACAAAGATGAAACAGCCACGTCCTCATAGCACAACGCGCGGATTCTCTCGTGCTGTCACCCTGATGCAGAAACGCATTCGAGGGGCGACCGAAACGCGTGGTTTCGCGCAGTCGCGTGTTTTGACCCATTGGGCAGAGATTGTTGGCGAAGCGACGGCCAAAATCGCGCATCCGGTTGATGTGGGCTATGCCAAGGGTGGGTTTGGCGCAACGCTGACGGTTCTGACGTCTGGCGCACAAGCGCCGATGCTTGAAATGCAAAAAGAGCAGATTCGCGAAAAGGTGAACGCGTGCTATGGCTACAACGCGATCGCCCGCATACGTATCACACAGACTGNNCTGAAGGGCAGTTGGCGTTTGACCACGGCCCAAAGGCACCGCGCGGCCCAGCACCAGAAGCACAGGCGACGGCCAAAGACCTTGCCGAGCCTGTTGAGAACGAAGATCTACGCTCTGCCCTCGCGGCGTTGGGCGCAAATGTAATTAATAAACGTCCTACGAAGACCTAAATTTCAGACCTGAAAGAAGATCCGATGAACAAATCTGTCCTTACATCCGTTGCTGCTGTTGCCATTGTTGCCGTTGCTGGTGGCGCCTGGTTTATGAACCGCACCCCTGCAAATGCTGAAACGGCGAGCATTGTCGCGCCTGAGGTTGTGGGCGAGTTTGATGTCGTTGAAATGATTCAGGGCAACCCGGACTCTGCAGTTCAGGTTGTTGAGTACGCGTCTTTCACATGCCCACACTGTGCGTCATTCCATGCGGACCAGTACCCGCAAATCAAAGAGAACTACATCGACACCGGTTTGATCGGCTTCACATACCGGGAAGTCTACTTTGACCAGCCAGGCCTATGGGCGTCTATGGTGGCGCGTTGCGGCGGCGAGATGCGCTTTTTTGGGATTACCAACCTGATCTTTGAAAACCAGCAAGACTGGGCGCGTCAGGCTGATGGCGCGGCGATTGCGCAGTCTTTGCGGAATATCGGTAAGGTCGCAGGCCTGACCGACGAGGAACTCGACGTATGCATGACCGATGCGGACAAAGCGCAAACGCTTATGGGTTGGTATCGTTCAAATGGCGACGCGGACAACGTGCAAGGCACACCGACGTTCCGCATCAACGGCGAAGAGTATTCCAACATGAACTACGCAGATTTCGCTGCGGTGCTTGACGAAAAGCTGGCGATCGCAAACTGATGACGCCACTGGATGGCCTGAAGGTCGTTGAGTTGGCCCGCATTCTGGCGGGCCCTTGGGCTGGCCAATTGCTCGCCGATTTGGGCGCTGAGGTCATCAAAGTAGAAGCGCCAAGCGGTGACGACACCCGCACGTGGGGGCCTCCCTTTATTGAACATGAGGGCGAGTCTTCTGCGGCCTACTTCCATGGGTGCAACCGGGGTAAGAAATCGGTCGTGATCGATTTCCGGACTGAACACGGCAAAGCGGAGCTGCTTTCGTTGCTCAGGGATGCTGACGTTGTGATCGAAAATTTCAAAGTCGGCGGACTTGCGAAGTACGGGTTGGACTACGCAACCCTCAAGGAAAGCCATCCACGACTGATTTACTGCTCGATTACCGGTTTCGGCCAAGACGGACCCTACGCCGCGCGCGCAGGCTATGACTACATCATCCAAGGGATGTCTGGCCTTATGTCCGTCACCGGAGAACCGGAGGGGCAGCCGCAAAAGGTCGGGGTGGCAGTGACCGATATTCTGACCGGTCTATATGCAAGCAACGCAATTTTGGCGGCAGTGCATCAGCGTCATCAGACTGGACGCGGTCAGCAAATTGACCTCGCCCTGTTGGACGTCGCTGTTGCAACAACTGCAAATCAGGCAATGAATTATCTAGCGACGGGCAAGTCACCGGAGCGCCTTGGAAATGCGCACCCCAATATTGTTCCCTATCAAGTTTTCGAATGCGCGGATGGGCATGTGATTATTGCCGTGGGCAATGACGGGCAGTTTCGGAAATTCTGTTCCGTATTGGGCGCTGAGGAATTGGCCGATGAACCGCGTTTCGCAACCAATCCAGCACGCCTCGAGAATCGCGACGTTCTGGTGCCTATCTTGGCGAGCAAAATGCGTGTCTGGACAAAGTTGGGTATCATGGCGATGTGCGAGGCTAACGGCGTTCCTGCCGGGCCAATTAACACGTTCGAAGACGTGTTCGCAGACCCGCAGGTCATCGCGCGAGGGTTGAAGTTGGACATTGATGGAGCGCTTTCCGTACGCCCGCCGATGCGGTTTTCGGAAGGGGACCTTTCACTTAATCGGCCTGCGCCTAAGCTTGGGCAAGATCAGGATATTATCGGGGGGTGATCCCGATTTGGGCGAGCTTTGCATCCAGCGGAGCCCAATCCAGCACGGACAATCGCACAGGTAGAACAGAAACCTTTGAACGGAACGTATCGGGCAGCCGCACGGCATCTTTTTCAGTCGTCACAAGGTTGAGCCCGCGGGCCTTCGCTTCAGTTTCCAACCGCGTTAGCAATGCTTCGGTGAACGGTTGGTGATCATCCAGCGCCTCACCGCGTACGACATCTGCACCCAACCCCTTTAGTGTCGCGAAGAATTTCTCTGGGTGGCCAATACCAGCAAAGGCAAGCACGCGCTGGCCTTGCCACGGCATCCCAGTTGGCAGAGCATCCAGTTGGCCATCCAGTCGAGTGCAATTTGGCGGCAGCGCAGGTTGGAACGCTTTGCGGGCATGTTCCGGCCCGATCACCAGCATTGCATCTGCACGTGCTAGACCATGTTTGGCGGGTTCTCGTAATGGCCCTGCCGGAAGTACGCGACCGTTGCCAAACCCTTTGACGGCATCAACCGTCACGATGCTGAGGTTTTTGAACACACTTGGGTTTTGAAAGCCGTCATCAAGAAGGATCACCGATGCACCAGCTTCTTCAGCCGCCTTAACGCCGTTTGCGCGGTCTTTTGACACCCAAGTCGACGCAAACTCCGCGAGGAGTAAGGGTTCGTCACCAACATCATTCGCGTTATGCTCTGTAGGGGAAACCCGCACCGGCCCCGCCAGAACGCCGCCGTATCCGCGACTTACGATATGGGGTGTCTGGCCCATCTCAATCAGCCTTTGTGTCAAAGCAATTGCAGTCGGTGTTTTGCCGGTGCCCCCAGCGTTAATGTTACCGATGCAGATGACAGGAACCGTGGCGCGACGCTTCGGGTCTTGCCTTACCCGTCGTGCAGTTGCGGCGGCATAGATTGCACCAACTGGCACAAGCAAAATTGAAAGCAAGCTTTTGTCACGATACCAAAAAAGTGGCGGTCTCATTGGGTGCCCTCGGCGTTTTCATAGTGTGTGACAGCATCTTGCATCAGGTTATTAGTGATCTCGGCATTCTGTGTAATCTCCGCCCATCCAGCCATCGCCAATCTCGCGGTTTGTTCGGGCGAAATCAAAGCACCCACCGCAATTCCAAGCTCGCCAGCGGTCCGGACTTCACGACAGGCCTGCGCATCAGCGAGACGCCTGTAGCGCGCCTCATAGGGTGCCTTGCGCGGGCCATGAATGATCGCTGAACCCAGCACAATCGGTTCGAACGGAGACGCAGCGCCTCCCGCGCTCAATGTTCCACCCATAAACGTTAGCGGAGCAATGCGGTACCATAATCCAAATTCGCCCTCGATGTCAGCGACATAGGCCTGTTGCTCAGGCATCGGATTATCGCCTTGCGAACGAAGGCCGACCTTCAAACCTGCTTCGCGTAGGGTATCGGCAACCTGTTGGCCGCTTTGGGCGTCGCGTGGCGCAATGATTAGCAACAAACGGTAATTCTTCCGACTGGCCGATAAATGTGCAGTCGCAATATGCGTAACTTCAGCCGGAACCACGTCAGCTGCGAACCAGAATGGACGGGTCCCCAACGCTTCCACAAGAACGGTTAGTTCATTCTGGTCGTGGGGGAGGGCAATAGGTTCTTCTAGGATTGGGCCTGTCGCTGTGACTTTGTCACGCGAAACGCCACCCCGAATAAGGCGCGTCGCAGTGGCACCATCAGCCGTAAGTATACGTGAGAACGGCGTCGCAGCGTTGCGCGATGCACCAGGCACCCAACGTGACCCACCTGAGAACAACGTGCTAATGCGTGCATTTATCAAGGTTGCGTTGATCTTGTTTCTTGCGACGAGCCGCAAAAGCACTGATCGGATCGGGCCACCATTCCAGACCAGGAATTGTGGTTGCCATTTCGCGAGAAAATCGCGTGTTTTGGCTGGCGTGTCGGGCGGGATTTGCACCACATTGATGCCATCGGCCACATTGGAAAACGCTGGCAGGATGTCTACCTCAGCTGTGATCAAAACGTCGTTGTGATCCAGAAATCGCGTAGCGAGTGAAAGGGTTGCGGCGACTTCGCCTGCGTCACCGCAATGAACCCAAATCACCGCCCCGATCCTCGCTTAGCCCAGTTCTTCGGTTGAGGACGCTTCGACACCTTCTTCACGCAACCGGTGAATATGCGCGATGAAATACCGCATGTGCGCATTGTCGACTGTCTTTTGTGCTTCCGACTTCCACGCATTGAACGCAGACTCGTAGTTGGGGAACATTCCAACGATGTGAATATCATCGACATCCTTAAAGGCATTTTTGGTTGGGTCGATAAGTTCGCCACCAAAGACGAGGTGAAGACGCTGGGACATAGGGCACCTGTAGGTCAGATTACGTTGCCGCGACCCTATGGCTTGGGGCGCGAATGGTAAAGCAGATCAGGCGAGCGCTTTGATCAGTGTCGCATGAATTCCACCTGCTGCGACGGTGCCGTTTATCTGCGGGTGCGGATTGTTGAAAACCGCTGTCTTTCCGGCTTGATCGCTCGCAGTGCCGCCAGCTTCCGACACGATCAACATACCCGCGGCAACGTCCCATTCCCAAGTCGGGCGCAGGGTCAGCATTCCGTCAAAACGCCCCTCGCCAACAAGCGCAAGCCTGTAGGCGAGCGAAGAGCGGAATGCACGTTTGAAAGGTGGAGCCGTAGTTGCCCAGTATTTCGGATCTAAGTTTGGCTTGGTAGACAGCACTGTTGCAGTGTCGATCGGCTTGTCCTGTAAAGCCACGAGGGGGGTGTCATTGAGCGTAGCACCACCCCCCAATGTCGCAGTGTACATTGCGTCTCGCATCGGGAGGTAGACGACAGCGGCCACAACAACGCCGTTCTCTGCAATTGCCAATGAGTGCGCCCAGTCCTTGCTCCCCTCAATGAAGGCACGAGTGCCATCAATGGGGTCGATGATGAACTGGCGATCCGTCTTGAGGCGGGCATCGCTGTCTTCGGTTTCTTCAGACAGCCAGCCATAGTCAGGTCGTGCACTTTGCAGGTCTGCCGAAAGCTGGCGGTTTACGTGCAGGTCCGCCTCTGTCACGGGGCCTTGGCCGCCTGACTTTTCCCACACCTCGGGCGAGGCATTGAAATAGCCACGAGCGATTTCGCCGGACGAATGTGCTGCGTCAATTAGAAGGGAGAGGTCGGAATTAGGCACCGGCGAGCGTCATCCCATCGATCATCAATGATGGAATGACCCGACTGATGTGAGTTCGTGCATCATTTGCAGGAATGATCCGAGCGAGCATATCGTTCAGGTTTCCGGCAACAGTGCATTCGTTCACGGGGTAAGAAATCTCGCCATTCTCAATCCAGAAACCGGACGCGCCGCGTGAATAGTCGCCCGTATTTGGATTGACCGTTGAACCGATCATAGACGTAATGAGAAGCCCAGTGCCCATGTCCTTCATGATATCAGCAGGGCTTTGCGTGCCTTGCGTTAGTGATAGATGCGAAACGGTTGGCGACGGTGGACCAGATGTACCGCGCGATGCTGAACCGGTGCTTTGCAAGCCAAGTTTGCGGGCGGTTGCAAGATCCAACGTCCAGCCTGTCAGAACGCCATCGTCGATGATTTTACGTTCAGCGGTTGGCAGGCCTTCACCATCAAATAAACGCGATCCGGCAACGCGGGCACGGTGCGGTGTTTCAATCAGATCCATACCTTTCGGCAAAACCTGTGTTCCGTCTTTGCCAAGCAACCACGAAGAACCACGCGCGATCATTGCGCCGTTACTGGCGGACAAGAGATGCCCGATTAGGGATGATGCGATGCGTTCATCAAACAGCACCGGATAGGTTCCGGTTTTTGGTTTACGTGCGCCGTGGCGCGCTACAGCACGTTCACCTGCGATACGACCAATTTCGGCCGCGTCGCGCATATCAGCCAAGTGGATGCGGCTGTCATAGTCATAGTCGCGTTCCATCCCAGTGCCTTCACCGGAAATAGCAACAGAACTCAGCGAGTGACCTGTGCTTTCATAACCGCCGGAAAAACCATTGGACGCTGCCAGATGTACCTGACGGCGTCCGTAGGTTGCTGACGTGGACTGAACTTGCGCGACACCGCTCACGGCTGAAGCTGCGGCTTCGGCAATACGTGCCTGTTCTTCTAGCCACTTTGGGTCAGGCTCGTCGCCAGCATCAACAAGGTCCAAGCGCGTCGCATCTAGATCAGTTGCCAGCTGGTTTGCATCGGCGATTCCTGCGTGCGGGTCTTCGGGTGCTTCGTTCGCCATAGCAACGGCGCGTACAGCCATTTCCTCAACGGTGCGATCGCTCGTGTCGGAGGCAGACACATTGGCAGAGCGATGCCCGACAAAAACCCGCAAACCAATGTCAGTACCTTCAGACCGTTCCGCCTGTTCAAGCACGCTGTTGCGCACGTCAATCGACACGGATGTGCCTGAAACGGCAACCGCATCGGCGCTATCGGCGCCCGCAGCTTTGGCTGCATCAATCAATCTATGTGTAAGGTCTGCAAGTGATTTGGTCATGTGACGTCCTTTACTTGCCTCTGGACGTAGTGTGAGACGCGGCGGCCCGCAAGTGCCGGCCGCCGCGAATTGTTGTTACTGAAGGCGCTGACCGTTGGCCAAAACGTGGCCTTGCTCATTCACTTCGAGAACAGTCTCGAGCATGTCATCACCGACTGGCGTTGCGAACATGCCCATCATCATGCGTGGCATCATAAGGTTTTCTTCAGGAATGAGTCCCATCGCAACCAGATTATCCATCAGTGCATTCGCGCCGTTCAGGTTCACTGTCACAGTCCCTTCGGGGCGCGCAATGCCGGGGATTGTCTGGAAGTCGGTCCAGTCAAACGTCATGGCACCCTTTGCTGTCGCTTCGGCACCCACAGCTGCGATACGCAGGTTTTCGATGGTCACTTCATCTACTTCAATCGGTGGAGGTCCCATCAACCCAGCCAAAGCAGCAATGTCGAGCAGGTCCATGCCGTTGGTTCCCATACCCGTGATGTCGAACGAGATTTCAGCAGGATCGCGCGGCAGTTGGCCAGCAGGGTCAATCATGCCCCAGATCGATTCACCAATGGTTACATCTTTGAGGCCCGTCGCGACGCGGAAATCTTGGGCCTCATCGGATGCATTCAAAGGCACGTCATAACCCATTGATAGTTCGCCGATGCCAAATTCAATCTGTCCTGGGAACAAAAGCGGGTCAAACATCGTTATTGCGAACGCACTTGCTTCGCCTGCCATTGCAAGGCCTTCCTCAGTGAAGGAAAGCTCGAACTCTTGAGCGCCGGCGGATGTTGTCTGGGTGTTGAAAGGTTCACCGTCCAAGGTGGTCTCTGTGGTAGACGAATTTCCTTCGCCAGCGCTTTGAATGACAAAGGACAAACCGTCACGTAGGGCTGCAGATAGGTTCCTGAGGTCTGACCCACCAACTGGAAACGACGCTTGAATTGCTGAAGTCATCGGTTGCGTGGCTTGCTTGCTGTGCGATGTGACGCCCTCAAGGTCAAATGTGAAGTCTGCTTCTGAGGCGCCAACAACAGTGTCTGCAGTGTAGTTGATCAGGTTGCCTTCGGTGACACGAGACGTACCGCCCCAACTGGCCAGAGTCATGAAGCCCTCAATGGTCGCCTGATCAAATTCAGAAGCGCCGTCGACGGACACTTCACCAATCTCGAAACGTAAGTTGTTACCTTCGGAAACGTATGTGATGTCGCCCGGGTTGCCTGTCGCTGTGATGGAGTAGCCATCGTGGGTCAAGGTTGCTGTCGCGTTAAAGCTGCCTTCGCCTGCCGCACCACCCGCGATCGTGAGAGTCATTGGGGACGGGTACTCGATAGTCACAGAACCGTTGCTATTTTCAGTCATCGTGACGGCATCAGTCTTGATCTGAAAGCTCGCGATGCCTTCTGGTAGAATGACGTTGATCTCGGGGTTAACCAGCTGATCACCAGAAATTTCACCACTCATTGTTGCGCCCATCGAACCATAAAGCGCTTGTTGGTTTGACCAAACATCGGCTGCGTTAACGTCAGCCATTGCTGGCGCTGCGAGGGCAGTGGAAAGGGCGATAAAACTTGTCGCTAAACGATACGTCATGGTTAGTCTCCTAAAAGGTTTGCGGCGCCTGAACCGTTCAGACGCCGCAATCGCGTTACTCATATATAGTATTAACGAAGCCGTTGACCATTGGCGAGAAGATGACCTTCGCCATTCACCTCAATTGTAGAGGTGAGCATATCATCGCCTACTGGCGTCGCGAACATGCCTAGCATCATGCGGGGCATCATGGCTTCTTCTTCAGGGATCAGGCCCATTTGGATGAGCTTATCAACCAACCCGTTTACGCCGTTGATCGCAAAATCAACCCGTCCTTCTGGACGCGGCAGGCCCTCAAATGTTTCAAGATCGCTGTTGTCGAAAGTGAACGCGCCATTACCTGTGATTTCAGCACCAGCGCCGCGAACAGTAAGCTCAGTAATCTGGACGCCATTCAGTTCGCCAGGAACGTCCGACATCATTGCGGCTTCTTGTTGGGCTGGATCAAGGAAGTCGAAGAATGGCGTCACTTGCGCATCAAGACCAAGCGCAATCGTCAGCGCGTCGCGCGGCAGAATACTTTGTGGGTCCGCCATATTCCAAATGGTCTCGCTGATGGCGAGATCGGTGAAGTTGAATGCCATGCGCGCGTCGCGAGGACCGTCTTCGCCTTGGCTTAGTGGAATTTGGAAATCGAAACCGTACTTGCCCATAGCCACTTCAAGCGGGAATGGCACTTCTTCAGGGATCAAAAGGTTAATGCTGATATCGCGTGATTCACCGATGTAGGACAATCCATCAATATCCATTTCAACGTCAAGTAAACCGCTATCAACAGACGCGGTCCCGGATGCAGCTTCACCGTCGACATCAACGTCGAACGAATACTCCAAAGCGCCAAAGGTATACCCACCTTCAAATGCCAAACCGTCAATGAACGGAGGCGTCCCACCGTCCATGTCCATATCAATCGGAGTAGTCAGGTTCGCAAACATCGCGAGGTCTGTAATATCGCCATTGGCCGCAACAACACTGTCGCCGTCTATTTCGTTGAACAATACATCAATATCCAACGCACCAACGTTGAACGCATAGGCGATGCGCGTCAGGTTGTCGGATTTGACCGAATAGGTGCCTGCAAGGTCGATCATCGCGAACATTGCATCCGTGAGCTCAACTTCTTCATCTGCATTACCCCCGAGACTATCTACGCTGATCGCGTATTTGTCGGCAGAGATGTCATAGATCATCGTTTCAGGATCACCCGAGACGTTCAGGACCATTTCTTCATGCGTAACCGCAAGATTAATCACAGAAGGGTCGCCGTATTCTGGTGTGAAATTCAGAGTGATTGGGTAGCTGTCCGGCACAGTGACTGTAACTGTTCCGTCGCCATTTTCCACAAGCATGATATCACCAAGGGCCGCCGTAACCGACGCTTCGTCATCAGACATTTCGATTTTCACGTCTGAGATCGTCAGGGTGTCGCCTGACATGTTCTCATCACCGGTCGTGAAACCCTGACCATATACTTCCATCTGGTCAGTCCAATTGTCCCAAACCTGCTGGGCAGTGACGTCGGCGGTTGCGGTGGTGCCGCACAAAACGGCGGCAATGATTGCGGAATGGCGAATGCACTTCATGGAATGGCTCTTTTGCTAAAAAAATTATTGTCAGAGCTTTTCAAGTCTGCGCAGGAGGGTCAAGGTCAGGAAAACGTTACATCATAGGTAAATTCAGCACAAAGTGTGCAATTTTTCGAGAGGACAAGGCATGGATTTGAAGGATAAGGTTGTCTTAATAACGGGCGCAAGCCGGGGAATTGGCGCTGCCAGTGCGCGGGCATTCGCGGATGAAGGCGCGAAGGTTGCGTTGTTGGCGCGCTCTGGTGGCCAAATCGCGGAGCTTGCGGCCGAAATTGGCGATGCTGCAATTGCTATCCCCTGTGATGTTTCGTCCTACGATGATGTCGTACGTGCGATCGACGAAACGGTTAAAGCCTTTGGCCCCCTCGACGTTTTCATTGGGAATGCCGGCCTTCTTGATCCGATCAGTCATTTGGCCGAGGCCGACCCAGAGGCATGGGGCAAAACGATTGATGTGAACCTCAAAGGGGTTTTCAACGGAATGCGGGCTGCGATGCCCGACATGATTAAACGTGGTAAAGGAACGATCATTACGATTTCATCGGGTGCCGCCCATGGCCCTGTTGAGGCTTGGTCGTCCTATTGTTCGTCCAAGGCGGGGGCCTACATGCTCACCCGTTGTGCAGACAAAGAAGCCCGTGAACAGGGGCTACGTATTATGGGGCTGTCCCCAGGGACAGTCGCAACGGACATGCAGCGCGACATTAAAGCGTCGGGGATTAATCCGATCAGTCAGCTAGAATGGTCAGACCATATCCCACCGGAATGGCCCGCAAGAACGCTGGTCTGGATGTGTAGCGATGAAGCGGACGAGTTCATGGGTGACGATGTTTCCTTGCGCGACGAAAGCATCCGCAAAAAGGTCGGCTTGATATGATTGAAGCAATTGGTTCCGATGGTCGACTGACCCTTAAGATTAACCGTCCTGACAAGGCCAATGCACTCACCGAGGCGATGCTAGCCGAGCTTGCCGACTACGTTGAAAGCGCAGACCAATCCGTTTTGGTGATTACGGGTGAAGGCAAAGTATTTAGCGCAGGTGGCGACCTTGATGATGTGCGCGGCGGGACACTTGCGACATCGCCAGAATGGGAGCGCCTTTCATCTGCCGTGGCAGCATTCAAAGGCCTCAGTGTTGCCTCTTTGAACGGATCATGCGCTGGCGGGGCAATGGGTATGGTCCTTGCCTGTGATCTTCGTATCGCCGTTGAAACGGCGAAATTTTTCTATCCTGTTATCAAAATTGGCGTGTTGCCCCAACCGTCCGATCCCGCACGCCTTCGTGCGCTTGTCGGTCCGTCCGCGACTAAACGCATTTTGCTGACTGGCGCAAAGGTAGATGCGCTTGAGGCTCTCTCGCTCGGGTTGATTGATCAGATAAGCGGTGCGGACCTTGAGGCTGATACGTTTGATCTAATCGAACCTGCGCTTAAGGCAAATCCTGCTCAGGTCACTGCAATCAAAGCATTGATTGCGTAACGTCGCCCGTTTTAATGGCCTCCAGTGTGATGTAAGGAAGCTCTATGAATGACCTATTGAACACCGCCCTGAGTTTCATAACGCCGGCATTTGACATTGCGCTTTCGTGGATCATCGATCCAGCAAATTGGGTGCAGTTTGCCCTTTTGGTTGGTGCATACGTGGCGGCGGTTTTTATAACCCGCAAATTTAATCCGCGGATCACGAAACTCCTGACACCGGCTAAAGACAGTGCGACGATCCTGTCACATGCTCGGCGGTTTATATTGATCTTCCTGCCACTGCTCCTTCCGCTTTTGGCGTTCGGATTGACCGCAATTGGCGAGCAGGTAACCCGGTCGATCTTCGGCTCAGGCGAGGTCATCGCGTTCGGTAAGCGAGTCTTCTTGTTCCTCGCGGCACGGGCCTTTGTGCGCGACATGCTGAGTGACCCATTGTTGAAAGTGATCGGCAAGGTCGTCCTCGTTCCGCTCGCAGCGGTCTATGCGCTGGGCTTTCTTGACCCTGTTCTCGCGTGGCTTGAAACGACTGTGGTCCCCCTTGGCAATATGTCGTTTTCGATCTTGGGGCTATTGAGGTTCCTTGTGGTCGCAACGATCATGTTCTGGCTCGGCAGGTGGTCCAACGACCAAAGTAACGCGCTCATCGAGAAGCAGGAGATGCGGCCAGCAACACGGCAATTGGCCGCCAAAGCGACCGAGATCGCGATCTTTGGCGCCGCATTCCTAGTCGCGATGAACATCGCGGGCGTCCCGCTGACGTCACTTGCGGTTCTAACCGGTGCACTTGGTGTTGGTATTGGTTTTGGGCTTCAAAAGATCGCTTCGAACTTTGTGTCTGGGGTCATCTTGTTGCTCGAAGGGCAGGCGACCGTCGGCGACTACGTTGAGCTTGATGGCGGTGAGGCCGGAACGATCGTCAAGATGACCGCGCGTGCAGCAATTTTGGAAACCTATGACGGTAAATGGATCGTCGTTCCGAACGAAGATTTCATAGTCACGCGGGTTATTAACTACTCCGATAGCGGCTCTGCTAATCGGTATGACGTTACCTTTTCTGTGAGCTATGACACAGACATAAACAAAATTCCCGACATCGTCGCCCCTGCCGTTGCCGCGCTTGATTTCGTTTTAAATGATCCGATGCCACCGGACGTTGAGCTGGAAAATTTTGGCGATAGCGGAATTGATTTCATCGTCGAATTTTGGGTCAACGGGATCGATGATGGTCGCTTCAAATACCGCAGCCATGTGCGCTTTGCTGTTTGGAATGCTCTCAAAGAAGCAGGTATCGAAATTCCGTTCCCGCAGCGTGTGGTTGAGATCAAAGGTGGGTTTCCCACAGGTTTGACTGAATGATCGACGCGTTGGTTATCGGCGGTGGCCCCGCCGGATTGATGGCAGCGGACGTAGTGTCAGCGGCTGGGCATTCCGTCGTTGTCGTTGACGCCATGCCAACCGTCGGGCGTAAGTTCCTCATGGCAGGTAAGTCCGGCTTGAACCTGACCAAGTCCGAAGACCTTCAGCGTTTCAAAAAGGCGTATGGTGCGGCTGAAAACTCCCTTGCTCCGATGCTGACCGCATTCGGACCCGACCAAATAACTGCTTGGGCCCAAGCACTCGGGCAGGTCGTTTTCACAGGGTCTACTGGCCGTGTTTTCCCCGAAAAAATGAAGGCCTCTCCGCTGCTGCGGGCATGGCTTGCGCGGCTCACCAACCAAGGGGTTACGTTGCAAACCCGCTGGCGCTGGACAGGCTGGCATGGCGATACATCCATGTTTGAAACGCCCGGTGGTGCTGAAGGGATTTCAGCTAAAACCACAATCCTAGCAATGGGCGGAGCGAGCTGGAAACGCCTTGGATCTGACGGGCGTTGGGCGGAACAATTGATGGATGATATCGCACCGTTTCAGCCTGCGAACATGGGGTTTGCGCTGGACTGGTCCGATCACATGACCCAGCATCTTGGGTTTGCGGTGAAGGGGGTAAAGTTGACAGCTGGCAACACCTCTTCGCGGGGCGAGTTCGTCATTTCAAGCAAAGGGATTGAGGGTGGCGGTGTTTACATGGTGTCTTCGGCGGTTCGCGACGGCGCCCAACTGACATTGGACCTTTTGCCAGATCAATCGGTGCAAGAGATCACCGCGAAACTTGCTGCACCGAAGGGTAAACAGTCGCTTGCGAACACGTTGCGGAAAACGTTGAAGTTGGACCCCGTAAAGCGTGCGTTGCTGAATGAGCTTGGCCGAGGTTTGGACCTGCCGCTCGCGCAGAGAATAAAGGCCCTGCCATTTCCAGCGCTCACGCCGCGACCTATTGATGAAGCCATCTCAACAGCAGGTGGCGTGCGATTTGATGCCCTGACAGACGATCTTATGCTCAAGTCGCGTGATGGTGTCTTTTGCGCCGGTGAAATGCTCGACTGGGAAGCGCCAACAGGTGGTTATCTGATTACCGGTTGCCTCGCGACAGGACGATGGGCGGGCCTTGCCGCCGTGCGCCACCTTCAGACGTCGTAATAGTCGCGGTACCACTCAACAAAGGCTTCAACACCCGTCTCGATATCTGTTTTCGGAGTGTACCCCGTAAGACTTTGCAACAGCGTACAATCGGCCCACGTCGCGGGAACGTCACCGGGTTGGATATCCATGAAGTTCTTCTCAGCGGGCTTTCCAGTCGCTTTCTCGATGGCCTCGATAAACGCCATCAACTGCACGGGTTCACCATTTCCGATATTCACGATCCGGTGCGGCGCAACGGGGGACAGGCTGTCGCCGGCTGGCACCTCGTCCAAACGTTCGGGCACTGCGTTCAACAGCAGGTGAATTCCGCGAACAAGGTCGGTGACATAGGTAAAATCGCGGGACATATCGCCGTGATTGTATACATCTATCGGGTCGCCATTGAGCACTGCTTTGGTGAACTTAAACGGCGCCATGTCAGGGCGTCCCCAAGGGCCATACACCGTGAAGAACCGGAACATCGTCGTTGGAATGTCGTAGAGGTGGGCATAGGAGTGGGCCATCACCTCATTGGATTTCTTGGTCGCCGCATAGAACGACATTTGCGTGTCAGCCTTGTCCGTCTCGGCGTAAGGCATCTGCGTATTCGCGCCATAAGCCGATGATGTGGACGCCAAAAGCAGATGCTGTACGGGAGTTGCACGCACGGCTTCGAGGAGATTGAACGTGCCGATGATGTTGGATTCAACATATGAGCGCGGCTCATCAATCGAATAGCGCACTCCAGCTTGCCCCGCTAAATGCACGATAAAGTCGGGCTTTTCTTCTGCGACAAGATCCATCAACACACCGTCCGCTTCCAAACGATCATTGACCGCTTTGAAGCTTCCCGATTGTAACAGGTTTGCTTGGCGACGTTCCTTAAGACGTACGTCGTAGTAATCTGTCATGGCGTCNNCCGGCTGAACCGGTAACGAGAACCTTAGGCATTAGGACTCTCCGTCAGTCGTCGGTTCCAACGGTGTGCGACCAATCGAAATATAGGCGTCAAAGCCCGCACGTTTTGCGTCCTTCGTGGAATAGATGTTACGCAAGTCAGCCATACGAGGTGTCGCCATATGCTTGGCTATACGTTTCAGGTCGAGCCCGCGGAACTCATTCCATTCCGTTAAGATCACCACAAGATCGGCGTTGCGCGCGGCCTTGTAGGCATCCTCAACCCAATTCACGCCAGGTAAAAGCGCTTCGCCCTCGTGTTTGCCCTGAGGGTCAGTGACGCGCACTTTTGCACCACCGCCAACCAAAGCTGGCACAATCGTCAACGCAGGCGCGTCGCGCATGTCGTCGGTATTGGGTTTGAACGTGACCCCAAGGACCGCGATAACCTTGCCGTTGAAGCTGCCATCACAAAGATCGAGAAGTTTGTCGACCATGCGCCGCTTAACTTCTTCGTTGACCTTGATTACGGCTTCGGTGATCTGCATTGGCACCGCGTGTTCCTGACCTATGCGTGCTAAAGCTTTGGTATCTTTTGGAAAACAGGATCCGCCATACCCTGGGCCAGCATGCAGGAACTTGTTCCCGATGCGCCCGTCGAGGCCCATTCCCTTGCTGACTTGTTTGATATCGGCACCCGTGCGCTCACACAAAGCAGCGATCTCGTTGATGAATGTAATCTTCGTGGCAAGAAATGCGTTGGCCGCATACTTGATCATTTCCGCGCTTTCGAGATCGGTAATGATTATAGGAAAGTCGCGTAAGAACAAAGGGCGATAGACATCATTCATGACTTCGCCAGCACGTTCGGTTTGCACGCCGACAACGACGCGGTCAGGGCGCATGAAGTCATCAATTGCAGCGCCTTCACGCAGGAATTCCGGGTTAGATGCCACGTCGAATTCTAGGTCAGGATTGGTTTTGTGTACCACCTGTTTGACTTTGCGGTTGGTGCCAACTGGTACCGTCGATTTGGTGACAATGACGGTGTAATCCTTCGCGGCGAGGGCGATTTCTTCTGCCACCGCCATCACGAACGTGAGGTCCGCATGCCCGTCACCGCGACGTGTTGGTGTGCCAACAGCAATGAATACCGCTTCTGCACCGTCAATCGCAGCAGCAAGGTCCATCGTAAATGTCAGACGCCCCGCTTCGACGTTTTTTGCCATCAGTTCTTCAAGGCCCGGTTCGTAAATCGGGACTTCACCCGCTTCCAGTGTGGAAACTTTGGCGGGGTCTTTGTCGACACAAACCACGTCGTGCCCGAAGTCGGAGAAACAAACGCCGGACACTAGGCCCACATAGCCTGTTCCGATCACTGCGATTTTCATGTTTCTGCCTCATGATTGTTTTGACAGTTGCATACCGCAAGGCATGTCTTTTCTGCCAGCCCAAATCCGAGCGCTGTATAATCTGTTGAGTTGATGTACCTCTAACGCTTCATCAAGCACCGAATGGTTTGCCACATAATTACCGCATCAAACCAAACAGATGCATGGCGCTGATAAATGAGATCAAGTTCCGCTTTACGTGGAATGCAGCGGGTTGTGTAAATTGTGTCAGTCTCAACAGACGATTTTGAGTGAGCAATAAGGCGCTCTTCGTGGCGATGAAAATGCAATGTCGCCAAACCGGTTACTCCAGGGCGCGACTGCAGGACCGCCTCATAAATCTCTGGGAAGGCGTCCGTGTATTGGCGCAGCGGCGGACGAGGGCCAACAAAGCTCATATCTCCTTTCAAGATGTTAACTATCTGGGGTATTTCATCCAAACGAAATCGGCGGAGTATGCGACCCATCGGTGTGATCCGGTCTGCTTTGTCCCCTCCAGTGACCCCAGCGTTTTGGCCCTCAAGCGCGACATACATCGTTCGAAATTTGATGAACCTGAACGACGTTTCTGGCGTTTTCATGCGTTCGGAAACGTAGAAAATCGGCCTGCCTTCTTTCAAAAGCATCAGCAGGGCTACGCAAACGAAGATAGGAGCAATGAACACGATGCCGACCACTGCTACGATAAGATCAAAACCGCGTTTCGCTGTGCCAATGCGTTCGAAGTTTTCGTTGCCAGAATAACGCTTTCGCGAGGGTCCTACGCGCTTGCCCACGGCAGCAGGTCGAGTGGCATTTGAAAGTTTGCATTCCGGTTTTCCGTGCAACTCTAGGGTCGTCGCATTTGCCATTTTTCAAAGATCCTTCCGTAGTTGCAGGTCAGACGTATTGCATTCCCCCCACGGGTTATTGCCGAGATCTCGGTTGCGTTAGAATTGTGTTGCGATCAGGCGGGATACAATGTCAGACCAATATGTATGGTAAGTGTTAACAAACAATTTTTCTTCGCGAGTGTTGCAGTCGCTGTGCTGTCTGCGACGACATCGGTTGCGCAAGATGACTGGCGTACAAATTACACATTGTTTGGCACGCCAGGCGTTATTGATATGCCGTCAGCGGTCGCGCCAGAAGACGGCGAACTTTTTGCAACGTATTCAATGTTCAACGACTACTGGCGCACAACGTTTTCGTTTCAAGTATTACCGCGACTCACGGGTAGTTTTCGGTATTCTCATATCTATTCTTACGATCGCAGTTTCGATCTGCAGTACCAAATCGCTGCCGAAGGGCAGTACCGTCCGGCAATCGCGGTTGGGCTGCGCGATTTTTTAGGGACTGGGATTTATAGTAGCGAATATGTCGTTGCGACTAAGACATTGAACCCAAACGTTAGGGTGACCGGTGGCTTGGGCTGGGGGCGTTTGGGGTCACTTAATGGATTTGCCAACCCTTTAGGGGTGATCGACGAAGCGTTTGAAACGCGGCCCGACGACGGAGTTGGAACAGGTGGCACTGTTTTGAGCGGCCAGTTTTTCCGAGGGGACGCG
>DQCL01000012.1:0-1165 GCA_003533975.1 Octadecabacter sp.
CGACAAAACCTACCTAAGGGCCAAACGCCGCATGTGACGAACTGCGCTTGAATCTTGCTGGACCTACGCAGTCTTGGCCGCTAAGAACCAAACGGAATGAATGTCCCTTTCGAGGGGCTTTCGTCGTATTTGACGGGCAAATGCCCCAAAATTCGGAGATGGAACAGGTGTCAAACGCAGCAGAACATCACGCAACGCGACGCGATTTTATTTATTACGCAACCGCGGGCGCTGGTGCAGTTATCACAGGGGCCTCGGTTTGGCCGCTTGTAAATCAAATGAACCCTTCAGCAGACGTTCTCGCGCTTGCCTCGATTCGCGTCGACGTCAGCGCAGTTGATGTTGGCACGCAGCTGACAGTGCTGTGGCAGGGTAAGCCGGTGTTTATTCGCCGCCGCACCGAAGCAGAGATCGAAGCTGGTCGCGCCGTTCCGGTTGACGACTTGGTTGATCAGTTCGCTGAGAACGCCAACGTCCCTGAAGGCGCAGACGCTTCTGACGAAAACCGCACGCTGGACGAAGCTGGCGAATGGATGGTTCAGATGGGCGTTTGTACCCACCTCGGCTGTGTTCCACTCGGTGACGGCGCTGGCGACTTTGGCGGTTGGTTCTGCCCATGTCACGGGTCGCACTACGACACCGCTGGCCGTATTCGCAAAGGCCCTGCCCCGCGCAACCTTCCTGTTCCTGTTGCGTCCTTCGTGGACGAAACAACACTTCAACTCGGTTAAGGAGAGAGTCCCATGGGTGGTATTCCCCACGACCATTACGAACCGAAGTCTAACGCTGAAAAGTGGCTCGAAAGCCGCCTTCCGGTAATTGGCCTTCTCTACGGCACATTGATGATCCCCACACCAAAGAACCTGAACTGGATGTGGATCTGGGGCATCGTTCTGGCATTTACGCTCGCTCTGCAAATCGCGACGGGCATCGTGCTAGTGATGCACTATACACCGCACGTCGATTTGGCGTTCTCATCTGTTGAACACATCATGCGTGACGTGAACGGCGGTCATATGATCCGCTACTTCCACATGAATGGTGCATCCTTGTTCTTCGTGGCTGTTTACGCACATTTGTTCCGCGGCCTTTACTACGGTTCATATAAAGCACCACGCGAAGTCACGTGGATCATCGGCATGTTGATCTTCATTCTGATGATGGC
>DQCL01000012.1:1210-6721 GCA_003533975.1 Octadecabacter sp.
TCATCGGTGAAAGCCTGCAAACGTGGCTCTTGGGTGCTGGCGCCGTTGGCCAGCCTGCTCTGAACCGCTTCTTCTCGCTGCACTACCTGCTGCCATTCGTAATTGCTGCACTTGTGATTGTTCACATCTGGGCATTCCACACGACAGGCAACAACAACCCAACCGGTGTTGAGGTTCGTCGCGGTTCCAAAGAAGAAGCCGAGAAAGACACGCTTCCGTTCTGGCCCTACTTCGTCATCAAGGACTTGTTCGCTCTGGCTGTCATCTTGACGGTTTTCGTGGCAATCGTTGGCTTCATGCCAAACTTCCTTGGCCACCCTGACAACTACATCGAAGCCAACGCTCTGGCGACGCCAGCGCACATCGTTCCTGAATGGTATTTCTTGCCATTCTACGCGATCCTGCGGGCTTTCGATAACACGGTCTGGGTCGTGATCTTCGCTGAGTGGATCAGCTTCGGCATCATCGACGCCAAGTTCTTCGGCGTGCTGGCAATGTTCGGTGCGATCATAGTTATGGCGCTCGTGCCTTGGCTCGATACATCCTCCACACGTTCCGGTCGTTACCGTCCGATGTTCAAGTGGTGGTTCGCTGTCCTATGCGTAGACTTCATTGTCTTGATGTGGGCCGGCGCAATGCCAGCTGAGGGTATCTACCCAATCATCGCGCTCATCGGTGCAACGTACTGGTTCGCTTATTTCCTCGTAATCCTGCCGCTTCTGGGCGTTATCGAAAAACCGACAACACCCCCAGCGACAATCGAGGACGACTTCAACGCGCACTACGGCCAATCGGCTGCATCGGCTGACGCCGCTGCGTCCTCGGCTGAGTGAGAAAGGACCAATGAACATGTTCCGCAAACTCACCCTTACCGCAGCAGTAGCCCTAGGCCTTGCCTCGGGCACTGCTTACGCCGCCGGTTCCGAAACCCACATCGAGGACTTTGATTTCTCGTTTGAGGGTCCATTCGGCGCTTATGACACGAACCAGCTTCAGCGTGGTCTTCAGATCTACACTGAAATCTGTTCCTCCTGTCACGGCCTGAAGTTCGTCGCCTTGCGCACGTTGCATGACGAAGGCGGGCCGCACCTGCCGGAAGACCAAATGCGCGCCTATGCAGAGTACTACGAAGTATTCGATGTAGCTTTGGACGACTATCGCACAGCAACACCTGCGGATCACTTCCCGGAAAGCAACGATCCAAACGCACCTGACCTGTCCTTGATGGCCAAGGCACGCGCTGGATTCCACGGGCCATACGGCACAGGTATCAACCAGCTGACACGCGGCATGGGCGGCCCTGAATACATCGCCTCCCTGCTGGATGGCTATCATGAGGCACCTTCTTGTGCGCCTGAGAACTTTGACGGTTACTACAACACCGTCTTCGCAGCGGGCGGCTATCCTGATGAGTGTAAAGACGACCACGGCGGGCACATGTATCCAGGCAGCTGGATCGCAATGGCACCGCCGCTTTATGATGATCAGGTTGAGTTCAATGACGGCCATGCCGCCGATGTTGAGCACATGGCCCAAGACGTCGCGGCCTTCCTGATGTGGACAGCCGAGCCTAAGATGATGGCACGCAAACAGGCTGGCCTCACAGGTGTGATCTTCCTGACAGTCTTGTCTGTGTTGCTGTACCTCACAAACAAACGTTTGTGGGCTCCGCACAAAGCAGCGGCTAAGCGCAAAGACTAAGCGTCTAACCTAATCAAACAAAAGGCCCGCCAATTTGGTGGGCCTTTTGCGTTTTAACCAAGATAGTCCACGAACGCCGCAGGCGGATCACTCAAAAAGCTCTGCGTCGCAATCGGCGGCCATGCTTTGTTTGGTGAAACCCCGATAATAGAATCTGCCACACGTGCCGCATCACTTGGGTCATGTGTTACCATCACAACGGTGCGCCCAGCCTCTTTCGCCAAGGCCACGGACAGATCCAGCATCTCCGCCTTCAAACCGGGCCCAAGGGCGCTAAACGGTTCATCCATCAGCATCACGTCACGGTCCTGCAACAATGCACGTGCAAGCGCTGCACGGCTCTGTTGCCCACCTGACAGCTCCGCTGGCTTACGATCAGCCATGCCATCTAACCCAACGAGCCCCAACATCTGCTCAACCCGCTTGCGATCAGTCGCACCGGGCTTCAGCTTCGGCCCCAAAGCAAGCGCCACGTTTTGCATAACCGACAAATGCGGGAACAAGTTGTTGTCCTGAAACAGCATCGAAACAGGCCGCTTCGCTGGCGCCAACGTAGTAATATCAACACCCTTCCAATACAGCGCACCCCGCGTCTGCGGAACAAATCCAGCAATACCACCCAACAATGTGGACTTCCCAGCACCAGACGGCCCGATAACCGCGGTAACTTTCCCTGCTTCAATCTGTAATCCTGCCGAAAGCGAATACGCGCCTTGCGAGAACTCAGCGTCTTTACACCACAGCATGCGCACGGCCTCCTTTGTCAAACACCCAGAACACACCGAGCGAAAGCACCACCAACACCAACGCTGCACCATATGCCGCGTCCATTTGATACCGCCCCATCAGGTCATACATCATAAGCGGTAAAGTCCCTTCACCGGGGCGCGAAAACAATGTGATGACCCCAAGGTCCCCCATCGCCAATGCGCCCGTCAGACCAGCCGCGAACCCCATCGGGCGGCGTACACGCGGCAAATACACGATCCGCCATAACGCGAACCCGCTAAGTCCAAGTGACTGCCCCAATCGTCCAAAATCAGCTCTCGCGGCCTCAATTCCGGGGCGTAATATCCGTAGGACAAACGGCAACGCCATCAACACGTTCACAACCATCGTAACAGGTAGCGCGACGGATGAGGGCCGCACGAAGGGCTGCACAATCAGGAACAGACCCGTCCCCAACACCAAACCAGACACTGAAATGCCCAACAGTGACGCCGCTTCACCGGCTTTCGTCGCCAATGGCAGTGCCAGCGTCATCGTCAACACGATTGCACCCAGCGCGATCATCAAAGACCGCACCGCTGCGCCCCAAACACTGCTTGGTAAGTCGATCAACCCCGTCACCCCAGCAATCGCAACCGCGACGAGAGGCGCTAACAAAAACAGCGCCGCGAACCCGATACAAACCGCGTCCAGTACTTTCGATCCATCCCAGCGCTGCACGACGCGGTCAAACCCCGCCCCCAGCAAATCACCGCGGGACAAAAATAAAGCCAGCCCACCAGCACCCAGCCCTAAACAAAGCTGAACCACCGCCAGTGACGCCGCCTTGCTGAGGTCAAAGTCGAACTTGAAGGCCTGATAAATCGCAAGTTCAACCGTCGTTGCACGTGGACCCCCACCCAAGGTGAGGGCCACTGCAAAAGACCCCAAGCAAATCACAAAGATCACTGCAAAAGCACCCGGAACAACGCGTCGCAACATCGGCCATTCCAACAACCAGAACACAGGCGCGCCGAGCGATGCGGCCACCCGAAACCGTTCTGACGGAACGGCAAGCCACCCTTGTAGGATCAAGCGGACAGCAAGCGGTAAATTGAAAAATACATGGGCAAGGATCACCCCCTGCGCACCGTAGATTTCCAATCTCGGCAATCCCAAGGGCGATAAAAGCAGGTTGAGCATCCCGTTGCCGCCAAACACAGCTAGCAACCCAAGAATCGCGACGATCACTGGCAAGATGAACGGCGCACCCATAACCGAAATCAAAGCAGACCGTCCCCAAAACGCCCTGCGTGCCAACGCGCGGGCAACAGGAATTGCCAATACGACACTAATCAAAGCTGACCAGAATGCCTGCCAGATCGTAAATTTCAATGCGGAAACGTCTGCCGCAGACAGGGCAGTGAATCCACCGCCACGCCACAACACCGCCGTTACGGGGCCAATAATTAGCCCCGCAACGATCAGTGCTGCACTTATTGAGAAAGCGCTACGCGCCACGCTTCAATCGCTCCGTCGCGTAGGGCGGCGGCTTCATCTTCGGAGTAAAACAACACAGTCTCGGGCTGCGGCAACTCTTGGAACCCTTCTGGCCATTGCTCGATTGGTAATGCTGCTGGGAAGGACCAATTTGTCGTCGGAATCAAAGATTGGAATTCTGGTGTCAGAACAAATGCCATGAACTGATCCGCTAATTCAGGATTATCTGTACCCGCAACCTTCGCAGCCAATTCAACAAAGAAGTAATGCCCCTCATCAAAAATCGCGGCCGACTTGGTAAGGTCTTCCTCGGCAATGATGTGGTAGGCAGGCGACGTCGTGAAAGACAGCACAACGTCCGCTTCACCATCCGTGAACAACCCATAGGCCTCAGACCAACCCTGTGTGACCGTCACAATTTTGGGGGCCAAACGCCCCCAAGCAGCCTCAGCCTCATCACCGTAGACCGATTGAACCCACAGCACCAACGCAAGACCAGAGATCGACGAACGAGGGTCTTGAATCACGACACGCACATCATCAGGCGCGTTGAGAAGGTCTTCAAAGCTGTCGAAACCGTCAAGCTTGGTATTGTCGTAAATGAACGCCGTGTGGCTGTAGTTGAACGGTACAAACACATCATCCGCCCACTCAATCGGCAACGTCAACACCGACAAATCGACACTATGCTCGCCCAAAAGCCCGCTTTCACGGGCGCGCTTGGTGACATCGGTGTTCAAGCCAATAACAACATCCGCTTCGGTGCGCTCCCCCTCCAGCAACAAACGTGGCAGAACATCACCCGTCTGATACTGCAAATCACACTCGCACTGCGCTTCAAACGCAGCCTCAATGCTCGGGCCAGGGCCCCATTCCGAGCCGAAGTAATCGGGGGCATAAACTGTCAGCACATTCGTTTCAGCAGCAGCAACGCTGGCAAACATCAGTCCTGCGACAGTGAGTAGGGTCTTCTTCATTTTTCTTCCTCTCATTGCGCCGAACGGAGAAAGGGGGGCTTGGTTTATCCACGACCCGTTACCTTCCCTCCGCCGGTCTTAACCGGTTCAGGTTCTACGGGTCCGCCATGTGGCATCTCAGCTTCAATTGAAGCCCCCCGAGGTACAGACAGACCTAGGACGCGGCGCGAGACTTGGCAAGGGGGCGCGGCAACGCTAGACCCCCTTCAAAGGAGCTATTCATGTCGATCAACAGCTACGGACACTTATTCCGCGTCACAACTTGGGGCGAAAGCCACGGGCCTGCATTAGGTGCAACTGTTGACGGCTGCCCTCCCGGTGTTCCGCTTACGGCGCCAATGATCCAACACTGGCTCGACAAACGCCGCCCTGGGCAAAACAAGATGACAACCCAGCGCAATGAGCCTGATGCGGTCAAAATCCTGTCCGGCGTCTACGAAGGCAAAACAACAGGCACGCCAATCCAGCTGATGATCGAGAACACCGATCAGCGCTCCAAAGACTACGGCGACATCCTGAATACCTTCCGCCCCGGGCACGCCGACATCACCTACCACCAGAAGTACGGGCTGCGTGACCCGCGCGGTGGCGGGCGCAGCTCTGCGCGTGAAACAGCGTCCCGCGT
>DQCL01000012.1:6746-8309 GCA_003533975.1 Octadecabacter sp.
ACCGTTCCCGCTTTGATTGGGACGCGATTGAAGGCAACGATTTTTGGTGCCCAGATGCGGCGGTCGTTGACGAATGGACCGACTACATCAATTGGCTTCGCAAAGACGATCACAACTCGGTCGGCGCAATAATCGAGGTTGTGGCGCGAAATGTGCCCGCCGGTATCGGTGCACCTGTTTACGGCAAGTTAGACACTGATCTGTCCGCCGCAATGATGTCTATCAACGCCGTCAAAGGCGTCGAAATCGGCGAAGGCATGGCCGCTGCTGCCCTGACAGGCCGTGCAAACGCGGACGAGATTTTCATGGGTCCGAACGGGCCAGAGTATTCCAGCAATCACGCTGGCGGCATCCTTGGCGGTATCTCTACGGGCCAAGACATTGTGGTGCGTTTCGCTGTGAAACCGACATCCAGCATCCTAAGCCCGCGCGCCTCTATTCGTATGGATGGCACGCCTACCGAAGTCGTCACAAAGGGCCGTCATGACCCCTGTGTTGGCATTCGGGCTGTGCCCGTCGGCGAGGCTATGATGGCGAGTGTCATCCTTGATCATATCCTGATCGACCGCGGTCAAACTGGCGGCGTGCGCGGCAAGATCGGTTAACGTTTCTGCTTGGACATCTGTACAGCCAGAATACCTACCGTGATGATCAGCACGCCAACAATGTCCATTGAACCAATCTTTTCACCCAAGAGAAGTGCGGCAATCAACACGCCAAAGAATGGCGTCAGAAAGTGGAATACTGCTGCCGGTGTCGCGCCGATGCGATCCACCAAGAAAAACCATATCAATGTCGCTAATAGACCGGGTACCAGCACGGTGTAACTGAACGCGACGATGAGTTGCCAATTCCATGTGACGTCAAACGTCTCGATCGCCAATGCAGGGCCCCACAGAACCGCGCTTCCAACGAACATCTGCAGCGACACCACCATTAGAAAATTCCCGCCCGATGACGCGCCGCGCACTGCAAGCGTGGCAACGGTTAGGGAAATGACACTAATTACGCAAAGGGTGACGCCAAACAGGTCCACATCCCCTTGCAGGCGTGCGCCCATAATCAACGCAACACCGACTACACCTGCCATTAGCCCCACCATACCCAATGGCCTGATTTTCTCTCCGTAAACCGCCCAGCTTGCGAACGCCGCAAGCAACGGCATCGTTGAGGCAATAATGGCCGCAAGCGAGGCTTCAATTGTCTGCATAGCGACGAAATTAAGACCCAAATACAGCCCGTTTTGCGTGATGCCGAAAACAACAACGGCAATCCATTGCTTACGCGTCAGGCGCCAATTCTGACCAATCGCCAGCGCGATCAGCAAACCGATGATACCAGACACCAAGAACCGAAACGCTAGGGCGTGCAGCGGCGGCGCATACTGAACGATCACGCGTGCAGACGTGAACGCAGACGCCCACATGATGCCAAACGCGACACCCATAAGAATAGATTTTCCGTCAATATTCTTCATAAGCACCCTAAACGAAAAAGGGCCGCCAATTTAGGCGACCCTCTAACCAAAATAGCGGATCAGCCTTAGCCGTTCACGCTGTCCTT
>DQCL01000323.1:0-4980 GCA_003533975.1 Octadecabacter sp.
AGACTTAAACCCGTGATCCCAGTGCTGTAGCGTCGTCATGATTGGCATGTTGTTGGTTTCAAGCATGTACAGTCCAGGCGTGAACACGTCCGCCAGCTGTCCTTCATGAACGAACACAGCGGCCTGCCCCTCGCGGACGGTCAGTTTGGCACCGTATTTGATTTCGTGATCTTCACGCTCAAACCGCCACACCATCGTGTCGCGTGTGTTGTCTGTCCAATGAATGACGTCAATGAATTCGCCAGTGAGAAAATCGAGAATGCCCATGTCGGGTCTCCTTAGTCAGGTGTGTTTAGTATTGGTTTAACTTGGCCCAGTGTTCATCAATTCGGTCGCGATGATCCGCGCGATGGGGGCGGCTTCGGCAGCGGCCATGCCCGTTTGCAGGCGATCATCATAAAGCATTTTTAACAGCAGTTCATCATGCGTCGTCAGCAGGCCGAATTCTTCGTCATCGTTAAAGATACTTGGTCGCGCTTGCGGGCTGTCATTGGCGAGGCCCAATCCCTGCGCCAGTTCTTCATGGATGCAGGCAAGGCGCATCAGGTCGGGGTGTTCGCCCCGAATGAGGGCGACGGCCTGTGAATACTGCGGGTTGCCGTCCTGTGAGAAGGCCAAAACCAGACATAGCGTGTCACGCGGGACGTTCAGGAATGCGCCGACGCTGGCGTTATCAATGCCGGGAACGAGGGCGCGTAATTCTCCCTCAAACCCCAATCGGTCGTCTTCGTTCAGGATAAGCACGTGGAAATTCGGGTCCGTGTCGGTCATCGACATCGGCTGCCCTGAGACCCGCGCCAATCGTGACACGTAGTTACGGATGTTCTGGCTGTCCTCAACGCGTTGGTCTTCGGGGATCGTGGCACCGTATTGTACCGTGAATTTCACGGGTTCTTCCCAGCGGCGTAAACGGCTGATGGTTGGCTGCGCGCGCAGGCCTGTCGGGGTCATGACGAATTCATCAAACAGCGCGATGCGGACAAAATTGCGAGCGAGGACAGTGTCGGTAAACGTGGTGTCCGGCCCGCCGCCATCCGTGCGCAAAAGGCCACGCGCCATCAGGTCATTTTGAAGGCGCTGGAAATACACCGACAATGCGCGACTGGCAGCAGATGGCGTGACTGGAATGGGCGAGGCTAATGGTGCAGGGGGAACAAGCCCGATTGGGCGTTGTTCTGGCATGGTTGCTTGTCGCGGAGCGTTAGGCCCTGCCACTTCGCAGGCGGCAAGGGTCAGCAGGGCCGCAAGACCCAGTGCTTTCCCCATTTTTCCGCCTGCGTTCAGGATCAAATCGTTACTCCGCGCCAGCGGCGGAACCGATGTTGTGACCGGAGGCTGTGCCGCGCGCTTTGGCAGCAGACAATGTCGCCTTCAATTCGGCTTCCATGTTTTGCAGCTCAACTTCGGCTTCAGCGCGCTTACGCTTGCCTTCATCGGCAATTTGCAAGCTTTCCTCGATGGTGCCGATCAGGTCAGCGTTGGCCTTCTTGATTGCTTCGATGTCAAAGACACCGCGTTCCATTTCGGTGCGGATCATTTTGTTGGCAGACCGCAGGTTTTCCGCGTTTGCTGTCAGCAACTCGTTCGTTAGATCATTGGCTTCGCGCACGGCAACTGCGGCCTCAGCAGAGCGTTGGATCGTTACGGCCTGCGCCAATTGCGTTTCCCAAAGTGGAACCGTGTTGATCAGCGTTGAGTTGATCTTGGTCACAAGGGATTTGTCGTTTTCCTGAACCAAACGGATGGACGGCAAGGACTGCATAGTCACCTGACGTGTCAGCTTGAGGTCATGAACGCGGCGTTCCAGATCATCGCGTGCAGCGCGCAGGTCACGAAGTTCCTGCGCTTTCATTACGCCTTGCTCTTCCGGCGCATCCGCCACTTCTTTTTCCTTAGCAGGAATGACCGTGGCATCCATTTCCGTCAGCTTGGCTTCGCCAGCTGCGATGTAGAGGCCGAGTTCGTCATAAAAGTTAAGTGTTTTATCATACAGAACATCAAGGCTTTCGATGTCTTTGAGCAGCACATGCTCGTGCTTCAGCAAATCATCGGTGACCTTATCAATCTGGCCCTGAACAGTTTCGAACTTGGCGGCGAACTTTGCGGCAGGGGCCATGCGCCCCAACAGGCGTTCCCAAAAGCTGCGCTTGCGACGCACGTCGAGTTCCGAAACGTTAAAGCCGCGAATTGTTGTCACGATCTCGCGCAGGCTATCGCCTGCCGGACCCGCGTCCTTATTGCGCACACCTTGCAGCATGGATTGCGAAATTTCCTGCAATTCAGCCTGCGCAGAGCTGCCGAAAGAGATAATGGAATTGGTGTCTTCCATGTTTAGCTCTTTCATCCGCTTGGTGATTGCAGCGGATGTTTTCTTGTTGGCGGCTTCGAGCGTAACAAGTTCGTTCTTTGGTTCTGCCAAAATCACGGCTGTGACTTTTTCGACGTTCTTAAGGCTCGCTTGTGCGGCCTCCATGTTTTTTGCGACTGTGTCAGACATTTGTTGTCCCCCTAGGTAGTGGCCCGATTAAAGGCCTTCGCGCTGCAAACGATCGCGCAGCACTTTGATTTCAATATCCATGTCGCTGCGGTCATCGAGCAACATCTTGTCTGTTCGTGCGGCGAAATTCTGCTCAAGGTCGGTGAGCAAGCTTTCGAATTCGCCGCGGGCGTCTTCATTGCGGTCGCGCGTGTAAAGGTCGGCGAACTTTGCGGCCGCGTCACGCGCACCCATGAGATATACACCCAAGAACTTGCGCGCACCGGTTAGGTCACGCGGGTCTTCTTCTACGGTGCGGATCATGCGCCGTGCCATCGCCTGAAACTGCGCTGTGCGCGTTTCCAAGTGGCGATCACCAATGCTGTCGATGTGGTCCTTCATTGAGGCAAGGTGCGCTTCGGCCTCATCAACCACTTTGGCGACGCGATCCTGCTGGAAGGTATCAATCCCTTCCATACGTTTGTCGCGCAGTGGATCCATGCCAAAGGCTGTGATGTGCAGGCCCGCGGCGATGACGCCATATAGAACGGCAGCCAAGACACTGGGGTCATTTGATAAAGACGCCATTGTGATGCCGCCGCCGGTAAGGATAGTCCCCAAAAGCTTGCGTGGTAGCGCTGGCTTTCGCGCAACCTTGCGCAGGTCATAGGCCGCCGCTGCGCGCAAACCGTCACGGGTAAGCCAAGCGGCCAAAGTCAAAACGGCGGCGCCGCCCAAACCAAGCATCAAATTGATCGCACCCTCGTTCAGCGACAGGAACGCTAAAATAACGCCCGGAATAAACAAAATGTTCGCCTTGGCACCCGCCGCAGTGACGCGACGTTCATCGACAACGGCCTCATGAATACCCGTTGGTCCAGTTCCATCGGGGCTGAATTTGCCGCCAAACTTCTTAGCCATATCTAAAGCCCCCCAAGCCCGCCGGTAACAACACCCAGCATCAGCAAGATCAGCAAAATATACGAAATGGTCTTCACAGTATCAGGCAAGCGCGCCTCCGAGTTTCGCCAATGGCAATGTCATCGCAATCTCGACACACATGAAACACCCCCAAAAGACTTAAATAAAACAGTCGCAATAACCATGCACACCCCAAACATGGGGGCAAGGGTCATCTGCGCGACGTTTTCCCCGTTGAACCGGTTGGTTTCGGCTTGGCAGAGGCATTCGTGCCGCGTTTTGGCGGAGGACGTTTGCCCTTGGTGTTGCGTTTAACCATTGTCGGCTTGGGCGTCTCGCGCAGGCCCATCTGATCGCGCACAATGCGTTGCTTCACTTCTTCAACGGCACCGGGTTTCAGCGTGCCAAGCTGAAATGGCCCGTATGAAATGCGTAAAAGGCGGTTCACGACCACACCCATCGCCTCCATGAGACGGCGAATTTCGCGGTTCTTACCTTCGCGCAGGCCCATCGTCAGCCACGCATTCGCGCCTTGTTGGCGGTCAAATTTCACCTCGACGGGTGCGTATTGGACACCGTCAACCGTGATCCCATTGCGCAATTCGTCCAGCTTTGCCTCAGACAAAGATCCATTGATGCGCACACGGTAACGGCGCAGCCAACCTGTCGCGGGCAGTTCCATTGTGCGCTTCAGCTCACCATCGTTGGTGAGCAGCAACAGGCCTTCAGACGCGATATCAAGACGCCCGACAGACATCACACGCGGCATTTCCGCTGGCATGGCGTCAAACACGGTCTTGCGACCCTTTTCATCGCGCTCAGTTGTCACCAGTCCGGCGGGCTTGTGATAGAGCCAAATGCGCGGTGCTTCCGGCTCGGCGAGCGGTTTGTTATCCACCACAATCCGGTCGCGCGGTGTCACATTTAATGCAGGCGATGTGATGACGACCCCGTTCACCTGCACCCGGCCCGCTTCGATGATTTTTTCAGCTTCACGGCGGCTGGCCACACCAGCGCGCGCCAAAACCTTGGCGATACGATCCCCTGTGGGCGTTTTCTTGTTCTCTTCAGTCATACCTTGGCCCTAGTCCCTCACGCAGGCTTAAGCAACGGGCTTTCGCCCAGACACCGAAGTTGCACAGCCAAAGAAATGCCAATGATACATCACCTCAAGACCGGCATCACGCATGGCCGCACGCTGGACCGCACAATACGAGAGCGAAACACCGTTTTTCTTTGGCTCTCAAATACTCAAATCCAACCCTTGCCAAACAGGTCCATCAAAGCCCATCAAAGTACATGACTTTCCGCACCCACATGGACGCCGCCCTAGATGAGGCCAAATCTGCCGCAGCCCGTGGCGAAGTGCCGGTTGGTGCGGTTGTGGTTTCCCCGTCAGGGGAGGTCATCGCCGCAGCTGGCAACAGAACACGTGAGTTGAATGACCCGACCGCACACGCCGAAGTCCTCGCGATCCGTGCGGCTTGCGTGGCACTCAGCCAAGAACGCCTCATGGGACACGATCTTTACGTCACGCTTGAACCCTGCCCGATGTGTGCCTCCGCAATCTCAAACGCCCGCAT
>DQCL01000323.1:5049-8112 GCA_003533975.1 Octadecabacter sp.
CCTGACGTTTATGACGGGCTGTCAGCGCAAGCATCCGAAGACCTTCTGAAGGCGTTCTTTGCCGCAAAACGCCAAGGGTCGCGTGCAGATGGTTGAAGCCTGCCCGCGCCACGGGTAAAGCGGGGCAAAGATTAGAACGGAGAAATCCCATGTCCATCGACATCGAAACTGCCCGCCGCGTCGCAAAACTCGCGCGGATTGCTGTGCCAGAAAGCGATTTGCCTGAATTGGCGAATGAATTCAGTGCGATACTGGGCTTCATTGAACAACTCAACGAAGTTGACGTTGATGGAATCGAGCCGATGACATCCGTGACGCCACAGCGACTGAAGCGTCGTGATGATGTGGTCAACGATGGAGGTCAGCAAGAGGCCGTTCTGAAAAACGCCCCCGATGCCCGCGAAGGGTTTTTCGCAGTTCCGAAGGTGGTTGAATAATGTCTGAACTTTCAAAACTCAAAATTTCCGAAGCGCGCGATGCCCTGAAGAAGGGTGAATTGACGTCTGTTGAACTGACACAGGCCTGCCTGTCCGAGATCGAAAAGGCAGATGCGCTGGGCGCGTTCGTTCATAAAACACCTGAGCTGGCGTTGGACATGGCGAAGGCCGCTGATGCGAACAAAGCTGGTGGTGATTTGAACGGAATTCCGCTTGGGATCAAAGACTTGTTCTGCACCAAGGGCGTGCCGTCGCAGGCTGCGTCCGGTATCCTTGAAGGTTTCAAGCCTGAATATGAATCTACCGTGACAACACAGTTGTTCGCTGACGGGGCTGTCATGTTGGGCAAGTTGAACATGGATGAATTCGCGATGGGATCATCCAACGAAACATCCGTTTACGGCAATGCTGTGAACCCGTGGAAGCGCGGCAATGATGATGCGCAGCTTACGCCGGGTGGGTCGTCTGGTGGGTCCGCGACTGCGGTTGCGGCTGATCTGTGCCTTGGCGCGACGGGCACTGACACGGGTGGTTCTATCCGCCAACCTGCGGCTTTCGTGGGTATTACTGGCATCAAACCAACCTATGGGCGTGTGTCCCGTTGGGGCGTTGTGGCGTTCGCGTCCTCGCTTGATCAAGCGGGCCCGATGACGAAAGACGTGCGCGATGCGGCCATTATGCTGAAGGCGATGTCTGGTCATGACCCCAAGGACAGCACCTCAGCTGATCTTGCCGTGCCGGACTTCGAGGCCGCTTTGACGGGCGACATTCGCGGCAAAACCATTGGTATCCCAAAAGAATACCGTATGGACGGCATGCCGGAAGAGATTTCCAAACTTTGGGACGACGGCACCGCGATGCTGAAAGACGCAGGCGCGGTTATCAAAGACATTACGCTGCCGCACACCCAATACGCGTTGCCCGCCTATTACGTGATTGCCCCCGCTGAGGCGTCATCCAACCTTGCGCGGTATGACGGCGTGCGCTTTGGCCACCGCGCCAAGCTGGACGCAGGCGACGGCATCACCGAGATGTATGAAAAGACCCGTGCGGAAGGCTTTGGTGACGAAGTGAAACGCCGCGTGATGATTGGGACATATGTACTGAGCGCTGGTTTTTATGACGCCTATTACAACCGCGCCCGGCGCGTGCGTGCGCTGATCAAGAAGGACTTTGAGGATGTGTTCGCGGCTGGTGTGGACGCAATCCTGACCCCGGCGACGCCGTCGGCGGCCTTTGGTCTGGGCGAAATGGACAACGAAGATCCGGTGAAAATGTATCTGAACGACGTATTCACCGTCACCGTAAACCTTGCTGGATTGCCTGGTATTTCGGTTCCAACAGGTGTGGATCACCAAGGTTTGCCGTTGGGACTTCAGTTGATTGGCCGCCCATGGGAAGAGGGCGATTTGCTCAATACTGCCTATGCGCTCGAGACTGCTGCCGGATTTGTAGCCAAGCCCGGAAAATGGTGGTAAACCTGTTCAAAACAACATTGAGCAGGCACACGACATGCGAGCTATTTTGACAGGCTGCGCCATTATGGCGCTGGCCGCATGCCAACCCAAAATTCCCGATAGCGCCGCAGGCGTTGGGTTTGACAATGCGGTGTTGTCACCGCCCCCCTCCGAACCGGTGCAGACCGTTGCGGCGGTTCCACCGCCGACGGCTGTGTCTGAAGAGGCGATGCTTAAACCGGTTCCAACCATTGCGGCGTCAAAAGCCAAACCACAAAGCGTACGTGTCACGTCGGCACCAGCGCAGGCACCTCAAGCCAAGCCACCCGCGACAGCCAGCACTGTCACCGCTGCAAGTGCGCGCGCGGCTGAACCAGCATCACCGAGCCGCGCAACGCCAAGCAGCCCGCAAAAGACACCTGATGGCGTTGTGCACGCCAGCCCGTCCAATCCTGCACCAGGAACAAGCAGCAATGCGGGGATTTCGGATGAAAATGATTTCGCCGCTGTCGGGTCTCGGCGCTCGATAGAAGACGATGCTGCACGCAAGGCACAGAATTCGGCCAACTATCAACTTATTCAACCGACAGCCGTGCCTGCCAGAACGAACTCTGGTCCGAATATCGTCGCGTTTGCGCTGTCGACAACGCATGCGGTCGGCACGCAAGCCTATGGTCGCATTGGGCTCACCAGTAAATCCCGCCATGCCAAGGCCTGTGCGAAATATCCATCAAGCAACGAAGCTCAAAGCGCGTTCTTGGCCAAAGGTGGCCCAAAAAATGATCGGCTGGGTCTGGACCCTGACGGCGATGGATATGCGTGCGGTTGGAATCCTGCCCCATTTCGCAAGGCTGCGCGGGGCGGTTGAGCGCTGTGAACAAGATGCTGTATGCCCCGTGCCAGAGCTATGGGCCCAGACGTGCAGTAGGAGCGCCGGAAGTCATCGTGCTGCACTATACGGCGATGCACAGCGTCCAAGCCGCGCTGGATCGGTTGTGTGACCCTGACATCGAGGTGTCCGCGCATTACCTGATCGCAGAAGACGGGCGTGTCTGGAACATGGTGCCAGAAGATATGCGCGCGTGGCATGCGGGGGCTGGCCAGTGGCGCAACATTCAGGACGTAAATTCACATTCCATCGGCATAGAGCTGGCCAACTGTGGGGATCA
>DQCL01000212.1:0-1860 GCA_003533975.1 Octadecabacter sp.
ATGATCGCAGGCCGCCACGGATGTAGCCCATCGGTAAAGATATTCTCGACGGCAACATAAACGATTGATGCCGCAATGATGCTTTCAACGATCCACATGTATTCATCTGGAATGTTCACATACCCCATTGTCGCCAGCGCCAGCGTGACCGTATGGGCCGCTGTGAACGCCGTGACTTGCCAAAGCAGCGGACGCATTTTGACGGATAAGAAGAATAAGCCCAGCACAAACAGGATGTGGTCCAACCCAAGCGGAACAATGTGTTCGACGCCAACAGGGATAAAGCGCACGAACGCCGCGCCACCGGACATTTCACCACCCCCGCCGAGCGACACCGGATCCGTCAGACCACCGCCGGACAAATACCCATCCCATCCGGCCTCAACACCCATCTGGCGCAGCACGAGTGTTCCGTACTCAGACGGCCATTCAATCTGCATATCTTCCGCACCACTTGGTAGCGTGCCTTGGAACACCAATGTTGATTGACGCACGACCTCGACATTGCCAACGGCAGGCACATCAAAAGACGTCAGCGAAAGCTCTACCGGCTCGCCACCGGACAAGACCGTAATCTCCTGCACCATCGTCGCCCAATACGCCTCCATTTCAGCGCCAAAGGCATCAGGCTCAAGCGCGCGCAGGTTGTCGTATACGTCGGCTTCTGGCGCGGCTTCGGTGTCTTCCAAACCGTTCAGATCAATGCCGGCAACGATGCTTTCAAAGTTTCCTTCAAGGCTGAACATGATCTGGTCGCCAACGACTTCCATATCGCCAATTGTCGGAAAGACCTCATGGGCGCTTGCGAATGACGCCAGCGTGATCCAGAGCAGAGCAGCCATTGACACTATCCGTGCGAATGTCACCTTGGCCTCAGCCCAAACGGAGTTTCCCATGCGCATTCTTGCCATCCTTCTTACAGTCATTGCAGCCCTACCCGCTCAATCTCATGAGTTCTGGATCGAACCGCTGGCATATCAAGTAGATATCGACGGCACAATTAAAGGTGAGCTCACCAATGGGCAAGAGTTCGAGGGATCACAGCTCGCTTTTTTACCACAGCGGTTCTCTCGTTTTTCGGTGGCCGCTGGCATGCGCCAAAGCAACATTCAAAACCGCCTAGGTGCGCGTCCTGCTTTGGACATCGCGCCATTGGCGGAGGGGCTGAATGTGATTAGCTATCAGTCGCGGATGTCCACGATCAGCTACGCGGAATGGGAAAAGTTTCTAACGTTCGCTGAACACAAAGATTTTGCCAATATCGAAGCCATCCATGACGCCCGCGGCCTCCCCCGGGCCGGGTTCAACGAAGGCTACTGGCGCTTTGCAAAAACCCTTGTTGGTGTTGGCAGTGCGTTGGGCCGTGACTTTCGCTCCGGACTGGCGATTGAGTTTGTGGCGCTCGACAACCCCTACACAGATGATCTGAGCAACGGCCTGCGTGTTCAACTGTACTACCTCGACGATCTGCGCCCAGATGCCCAAGTTGAACTGTTTGAAAAGGCCCCCGACGGCACCGTTGACATCACCCTGCACCGCACAGACGCAGACGGCATCGCCACCCTCCCCGTCAAAGCTGGTCACAGCTATCTTGTCGATGCCGTGGTGTTACGCGAACCCAACCCCGAGTTGATCGGCGATACAGACATCCAATGGGAAACCCTTTGGGCCGCGTTGACGTTTGGTGTGCCGGAATAAGGGGCCGCAACAGTTAAGGTGCTTCATTATAAATTCGACTTGCCAGCGCATCATTGGCGGCGTCTAACGCCAGCATGTTAAACGCATTAATCCTTGTTGTGGTTGTTGTCGTCGGCGGGGTTCTGATCTTGCCTAGGGTAGCGAATGCACTGTTATGGCGGG
>DQCL01000212.1:1869-6258 GCA_003533975.1 Octadecabacter sp.
GCCACGATTACGCCCCTCGCCTCGATCATCGGCAGCGGATTTTTGGTCCTCGGGCCGATCCTTGACGTGAGCTATGGCGGATATGCGCCCTTGGTGATGGCTGGGCTGTGCGCCTTGGCGTATCTCTTTGGCAGCGCAATCCGTTTTAACATCGCGCAGCTAGACAGCGGGCCCACGCGCCCCGCCCTTATTGATCAGCTCGACAAGATTGCTTCGGTGGTGCTTGCCTTCGCTTTTGTCATCTCTGTCGCGTATTACTTGAACCTCTTTGGGGCATTCGGCGTAAGCCTTACGGACCTCGACAACAGCTATAACGCGCGTTTCCTCACAACGTCTGTTTTCGCAGTGATCCTTTTGGTGGGCTGGACCCGTGGCTTTGCGGCGATGGAGCGCATGGAGCAAATCACCGTAGGGATAAAACTTGCGATTATTGCTGGTCTGCTCTTTGGCTTGGTCGTGTATTTTGGCGAAGCGATCCGGAACAATACACTCGCGTTTAAACCGGCACAGATCAGCGGTTGGGCGGCCCTGACACTCGCCGCTGGCCTGATCGTTACCGTCCAAGGGTTCGAAACGTCCCGTTACCTCGGGAATGCGTATAGCGCGGCGCTGCGGATACGCTCTATGCGGCTGGCGCAATTGGTCGCAACGTTCATCTATTTAGCCTACATTGTCTTGCTGACCTATGCCTTAGACGCGCGTTTCTTGTCGTTAAGCGAAACCGCGATCATCGACCTCACAGTCATCGTCGCTCCCATTCTGCCATTGCTGCTGGTGGCCGCGGCCTTAAGTGCACAGTTTAGCGCCGCGGTGGCAGACACCAGCGGCGCAGGTGGACTCATTTCGGAAATCACAAAAGGAAAAGTCAGCGAAAGAAGCGCTTATAGCGTGCTTGTCTTGGTTGGCGTGTTTCTGACTTGGACAGCAGATGTTTTCCAGATCATCAGCTATGCGTCCCGCGCCTTTGCTGCATATTACGCCCTTCAAGCGGGCATCGCCGCGATCTCAGCTTATCAGGCTGGCAACAAAGGCAAGTCAGCATTGTTTACGGTTTTGGGCTGCGTTGGCCTCGTCATCACAGTCTTCGGACAAGCCATTGAATAGTTATCGCTTACGCGCTCAAGCCCCGCAGTAAACGCTTCCAACTCGATGCCCGCGGCCAGTTCAATCGGCTGTAGATCAAGACAGCCATTCAGAATGTCATCAGGTCGGCATTCAGCTTGGCGTGACAGCCCTGACCCCTTGATGACCGTCTTCACCTGAAACACGAAGGTCAGTTATCGAATTCCACGCTCGGGAAGCTGGCGAGATTGGTCGGGAAGGCGTGGAAGTGCATTTCTTCGTCACTTCCCATCATCGTTGGCACTCCAGGCGGCGCGGGCATTCGAACACCTTCCAAGCCGATCATGACATTATCATTGATAACCAACCATTGCTGCTCGTAGTAGTCTACGATCCGCATGTTTTCAGGCAATTTATCAAGGTCGATTTCTTCGTCATCCACCCAAATACTATCGAGCGAGGGATCGAAATCCTCAATCCGCGAGATCATAGGCGCGTTTGTTGCATCCACACCGACAAAACGAAACTCGTCAGATTGATCGCCGCCTTGTACGTGAAAGCCCTGATGCCCCCAACCTGGATCGTTGTCGAGCTGCATAACAATCGTATCTTCGCCATCGCCACCAAATATGTGGTATTGGCCATAGCTTACTTTCTTGGCTTCCAGATAGTCGTCGCCTTGGTTGCCGGTCAATCCGCCGCCGCTGCCGTGGGAGATAAGTTCGTCGTCGCCGCCCCATCCGTCCAAACGATCGACACCTCCATTTCCGACGATTGTATCATCGCCTTTCCGGCCAATGATATGCTCATCCGCGGATGTCCCTAAGTAGTGATCATCATTATTTGTCAGAACAATCGGCGTCGGTTCCATGCCATTTTCAGAAGAGTGCGCACCGTGGTCATGCATAGAACCATGCTCGTGCATAACATCGGGGTCAGGGGTATTGGTTTCAACGGGGGCCTGATCTTCGGAACCTGCGCTTACCACATCCGACGGGTGATCCGGTGTAAATTCACCTTCAGCAGGCTCGTCTTCCATATAGCCGTCGTCTTCCATATAGCCGTCGTCATCTGCATTCTCGTCACCATCCCCAAAATCAGAAAATATGTTGAGAAGAACACCCCCACCGAGCATCGCCATAAGTATTGCTGCGGACCCCATTTTATTCTCCTAATACTAACTCGTCTTACTTTATTGAGGTGGACCTAATTCTCTCCACCTCACTCGCTCCATAATGTGCAGTCTTTAACGTTTTAAAATCCCTTTCTGTCCCTTTTTGCGCCAAATGATACCAGTTTTGGAAACATTAACGCGCGACGGGTGGGGAATGTAGTGTTCTCCGAATTAGTTCGGTGTTCAGCCAACAGCCTTGCACCGCCTTTTGTACCGAAAACGATTCGGCGCAACGCAACCTCTAATTGTCAGGCCGCCTCAGGAATCATTATTCTAGTGGCCTTACGACCCACGTGCAAATTGCGGTCGTCCGACCTTCACCCATTCAACAACCGCTCTAACTCAACATTAAACGCTTCCAACTCGATACTCGCGTCCAGCTCAATCGGTTGCAAATCTAGGCTGACATGGCGGCGGCCTTTTTTACGGCCAAGGAAGCTCCAGAACAGATCATAAGTTGCGCTCTGGAACTTACCTAGCCCGTCGAGGCGCAACAACATCACAGGGGTATCCGGCTCCGCTCGTAGGATTTCATGCACCCCTGACAAATACGGTGCGACGATTTCCTCTGGTTGGCGACGCACCTTTCCGGCGGGAAACAACAGGATCGAATTGCCGTCCCCCAAAAGCGTGTGGATTTTCTCCAACGTCTCAACCTTGCGCTGTGCGCGCTTTTCTTCCGGCCAAGATTTAGGCGAACTCATCGGCACCGCCCCTGCCACATACATCGGGAACCACTGCGCCCAATTGTGATACTCATTATAATGCACAGTCGGGCGCACGCGGGTCGTTGAATACAGCGTCGTGGCAATCAGCGGACCATCATGGCGGCTAACGTGCGTTGCCAAAATCAAAGTGCCCGGTTGCGCCTGCAACACGTTTTTGCCTGACGCGCTGACATTGTAAAACAGCCCGTAATAGGTGCGCAGCAAAATGAAAAAGAAATGGCGGGTTAACTTACCGAGCGTGGCATCAATAAAACGTATCATATGGGCTAACCTTGGCAGAAGAATAAATCGATGGGAAGTTTCAACACCTTCGATCCATGAACGTCGTTCATTATTAACGAACACCCCTCTTTCGGTAAGGTCTGGGATTCCATACCCCACGCACCCCGTTGACCTTATCCAACTGCCGCGCCATGAACTTCCCTATGAAACAACCTGACATCCTTTGTATCGGCTCGGTCCTGTGGGACATTATCGGGCGCTCATCCAGCAGCATGCGCGCGGGGTCCGATGTTCCGGGCCGTATCACCCGCTTGGCTGGCGGCGTGGCGATGAATATCGCGATGACCCTGAACAACTTCGGCCTCTCCACCGCTGTTTTGTCGGCGGTTGGCCGCGATCCTGAAGGGGATGAGCTCGTAGAAGAGGTCGCGCGCCTCGGCATTATCACCCAACACCTCTATCGCTCAGAAGACCTGCCGACAGATTCCTATATGGCGATTGAGGGCGCAAACGGGCTGATTGCAGCCATTGCAGACGCGCACTCACTTGAACAAGCAGGCACCAAAATTTTGCGGCCCATGTCCAACGGCACGCTGGGCAGCGCAACGACACCCTGGTCCGGCCTTGTCGCGCTTGATGGCAACCTAACGCGCGATTTGCTGGCTGATATCGCCAAGTCGCCACTGTTTTCCGCATCTGATCTGCGGGTTGCACCTGCATCTCCGGGTAAAGCGGAACGCCTGCTTGCTCTGGTCGGTCATCCGACTGCGACGCTTTACGTGAACCTCGAGGAAGCCGGACTGCTCTGCCAGACCACATTTGAGACAGCGCAAGACGGCGCCAATGCCCTGACGCAACGTGGCGTTCACCGCGCCCTTGTGACCGATGGTGGCAATCCCGCCGCGGAATGCCTGAACGGTGACCTGATAACGGCACAGCCGCCCGAAGTCCTCGTCACGCGCGTTACCGGCGCGGGGGATACGTTCATGGCAGCCCATATCGCCTCAGAAATCCAAGGCATGCCGCGCCAAGCTGCTTTGACGCGCGCACTGAACGCAGCCGCCACTTATGTTTCCGGAGAAACACCTTCATGACCATTCCAATGACTTTCGCACCAGACGTTGCCGCCGCCAAAGACAACGGCACGCCCATCGTTGCGCTGGAATCCACAATCATCACCCACGGCATGCCCTATCCGCAGAA
>DQCL01000283.1:0-1547 GCA_003533975.1 Octadecabacter sp.
GTGCATCCGGCCCCAGCGCATGCCGTAACCAGACGTAAAGCGGAAGCCGGAACGCACGGGCATATCGAACGGAATACGTTCTGCCGCGATGCGATACAGGTTCAATCGGTCCATCGAACCGAGAATCCCGTTCGCACGGGCGGCATCAGGGTCTTCACCACCGCCACGGGTCGAGAACTGGAGCGGCGTCAGCGGGCCGCCTGTGCCGGAATAGCCACGGCGTACTTGTTCAAGCACGTCGTCAGGGTTCATGCCCGCGGCGCGAAACATGTTGTCGAGAGGTTCAACCGAAACAGTGAACGCTTCTTCAAGTTGGCGGAAAATATGGTCATTGCGTTCCTGCAAAAGGCGCAACTCTAGTTCCATCTCCGATGCACGGCTTAAGGCGAATTCAGCGTCGCTTGCGATTTGGTCACGCTCTGCGGCGGTGTCTGCCAAAGCTGTGGCCAATAAATCAACAGTGCCGTCAGCTTGTCCTGCTTGAGCATATCCGAGAGGGGTTTCGCCGTCACCGCTAATTGCAGCCTCAAGGGCGGCAACCTGATCTTGTGCATCTTCGCGCTGGCCCATTGTGCGGCGTAGCGTGACTTGAACAACTTCGAGGCCGGTTTCCAATTCACGGCGGCGGTCTTCTGAACGCAGTAATTCGGACTGCATCAGGGAAATCTGTTCGAGGGCAGAGGAAAACCGTGCTTGGGCGGCAACGGCTTCGTTGGCGCGAACATCGCGCTCGGTGGAGAGGGCGTTCAGGCGGTCTTCATATGTGACTTGATCGCGCTGCGCTTGGGCGCGGAAGTTTCCGGCGCCGATGCTGTCCATGAGTAGAACCGCAGTGGCAATGATCGTCCAGCTGACGATAAGCGCGCTACCAGTCCATGCAACAAGCTGCGTTTCAGGTTTGAGGCGAATAAACCGAGTTTCTGTGTCGGACCGCAGAAACAGGCGTTTCTCTGGGAAACGCTTCTCCAAAGCGACATGCAGCTTATGTATGAGCCGAGCTTTCACGTAGGTTTCCTGATCCCATCCCTGTCGAATGACGCAACCCCCAACATCACGTCGCAACTGTGTTAGCGGGTGGCGGAATCGCTGGCAAGGTTTTTGCCCAAAATAGTGAAGACTCAGCTAGATAGGCAGCATTCCGGCAGCAATTCGCCCATTTACCTAAAGGTAAACATCCTCAAGTTGTCGTTAGCGTGAAGATTGCTCGGCAAGAGGCCAGTAAAAGTCAGGTGGAATGCCTGCCTCGGCGCGTTTTTCTTCGTTGAAAGGCGGTTTGAGGGTGGTGTGGAAATACTTTCGAACAAGCGCATGGAAAACCGGGGCCGGATCTAGGTTTTCGCGGCCACACAGGAAGTGGAACCATTTTGAACCGTAGGACACGTGGTGGACCTCTTCGGCGTAAATAACATTGAGCGCGTCTATCGCTTGCCTGTCTTTGGCTTGCTGAAAAATCTTTATCATCCCGGGCGTCACATCCAAACCACGGGCCTCTAGGACCATGGGGACAACGGCCAAACGCCCCATCTGATCAGTCGCCGTGTCTTCCG
>DQCL01000283.1:1602-5471 GCA_003533975.1 Octadecabacter sp.
AGGTTGAAATGTTTGGATTCTTCGTCAGCGGCTTTGACCCAGTCGTCATAGTACCCAATGGGCATTGGCGTGTCTGAGAACCGCGCGATAAGGTCCCAATGAAGATCAACTGCGTTTAATTCAATGTGTGCAACGGCGTGTAAAATCGCGATGCGACCTTCCGGCGTGCCCGGTTTGCGGCGTGGTACGTCACGTGGGTCCAAAAGTTCAGGCCGAGCGGGGCGTGCGGGCATGTCTGGCGGGGACGCCGTGCCGACTTCGGGCGTTTCACCTGCGTCACGCGCGGCTTTCCATGCGGCGGCGTATTCGCGTGAGATTGCGGTTTTGGTGCGGCCATCGGGCGTGCGCAGAACGTCGTCTGCCATTTGTGCGAGCGGTTTCATGAATTCGGAATTACCGGCACCACTCTGGATTCACAACACTTCAGGTCGAACAAATGATTGATGCACATCAAGGTACACAGCAGCGTTTCTGTTAGGTTTGCCATGCCTTAAAATCAAAGGAGCACGAAATGTTTGAGAAAATTGTCGTCGGCTTTGACGGATCTGAACCTTCAGAACGTGCGCTAACACTGGCGTGCGATCTGGCGGGCAAATACGGCTCGCAAATCCATCTTGTTTATACACCCCAGCCGCCAACTGTTGCCTATGCGATGGGGGCGATACCTGGATACCAAACGGCAGCATTAATGCCGCCCATGGATGAGGTAAGGGAAGCCAATGAAAAGGTCGTGGCGCAGGGCATGTCGATTGCTGAACGCAGTGGTCAGACCCTGAGCGAAACGCACATCAAGACTGGCGAACCGGGTGATGTCCTCGTTGATTATGCTGAAAAGACCGGTGCTGATTTGATCGTTCTTGGTCGGCGCGGGCTTGGGGCATTGGGTGCGATTGTTCAAGGCAGCACATCGGTGCGCGTCAATCACATTGCCAAATGTGCAACGCTGTCAGTGGTATAACCTGTGTTGCGGGCGGGCTAACGCGTTCCACTCGCAACCCGTCGGCTTTGTGACTCAAAGTGCGCGAACAGCGGCCAAAACCTCGTCCACATGACCGGGCACTTTTACTTTGCGCCAAACACGCGTGACTTTGCCGTCCGCAATCAAGAATGTCGCGCGTTCAATTCCCATGAACACTTTCCCGTACATCTTTTTCTCGCCCCAGACGTTGTAACGTTCGCAGACATCCCCGTCGGCGTCCGACAAGAGCGCGATCTTTAGGTCGTGCTTGGCGATGAATTTTTCATGCTTGGCCACTGTGTCTTTGCTGACGCCCCAGATCGTCGCGCCACTTTGCGCGAATGCCTCTAATTCTGCGGTGAAACCGATCGCCTCTGTTGTGCAGCCGGGCGTGTCATCGCGCGGGTAGAAATACAGCACCAATGGGCCGGTTACGTCCGCCAGTGATACGGTTCCGCCTCCGTCACGGGGTAGGTTGATCGCGGGGGCTGTATCGCCAGTTTGTAGTTCAGACATATCGTGATCCGATTCCGTTTCATTCCCTTTGCGTTCTACCGCGTGAGAGGCGATTATGCACCCCAATGACTGAGAGCAGTGAACCAGTAGATGACAACGTTGACGTGGAGGCGAAATCCCGCCGTCCGCGCCGTTTGTCTGTTTGGTGGTGGCTGCGTGCGCTCGTGCTGATTATAGGCGCGCCGTTGTTGATGGCGCTGATCGCAGCTGTGATGCTTATTGGTCGCGAAGTTACGGCCCCGTCATGGATTGTTCGTGGTGTTGAGGACCGCGCAACAGAAGCCCTTGCGGGGGGGGCTCTCGGGTTCGGTACGATGAAATTCACAGTGGGGCAGGACTTGCATCCACGTCTTGTTTTGCAAGACGCGACTTTGTGGGATGCGGAAGGTGGCGTGCTTGCACGAGTTCCCCGAATTGAAGGCCTGATTTCGCCACGCGGCGTGTTGCAAGGGCGGGTTCTTGCGCAAGAGATTAAACTGCGAGGCGCACAGATTTCACTACGCCGCGCAACGGATGGCACAGTTGCGCTCGCATTTGATCAAGGCGCCACGGCGATTGGCGCCGCGGATGGTTTCGTCGGTCTGTTAGAGCAGATTGATCAGGTGTTCGAGGAAGGCGCTTTGGAAGCCCTTGAAGAGGTGCGCGCTGATGGATTGATCATCAATTACGTTGATGCGCGCGCGAAACGATCTTGGGTCGTTGATGATGGCCGCATTGAGCTTGACGTGAATGACGGTGACCTACAGCTGCGTGCGGACGTGGCCCTGCTTTCGGGGCGCGCCTATGTGACGACGGCGGCGTTAAGCTACGAGTCTTTGCGGGGCAGTCGCTCGGCTGAAATCGGGTTGACCATAACGGATGCCGCAGCGCCGGATATTGCAAGCCAGTCGCCTTTGATGGCGTGGCTGGGGGTATTGGATGCACCAATTTCAGGCGCGGTTCGTGGGTATTTGGGCGAAGATGGGCAGCTTTCAAACGTTTCTGCGACTTTGCAGATCGGTGAGGGTGAGCTTCAGCCGAACTCACAAACGCGGCCCATTCCGTTTGAGTCTGCGCGGACGTACATTAGTTACGATCCGAATGATGAGCGGCTTTCCTTCGATGTGCTTGAAGTAAACAGCGCGCTTGGAAGCGTTACCGGAACTGCCCAGACATATTTGCGTGAGTTTGACGATGGCTGGCCTTTGGCCTTACTCGGGCAAATCCAGCTGTCAGAAATGACGATTGCGCCCGAAGTCATCTTTGATGATCCGATTAACGTCGCACGGGCGAACTTGGATTTCCGCCTTCGATTAGACCCGTTTACCCTTGATATCGGCCAAGCAGTCATCGAGAGCGGCGAGACTCCTGTCTCGATGCGAGGCAGGATTTCAGCAATTGCTGACGGGTGGTCGGTTTCTCTGGATGCCGGTGTGAATGAGATAGCCACGGACCGCGTGATCGCGCTTTGGCCCACGAACTTAGGAACCAAGACGCGCGATTGGGTTGTGGCGAACGTTCGCGCCGGTGAACTGTATGATACAACGATTGCGTTGCGTACGCGCCCCGACACTGAGGCGACGTTTGCAATGACGTCTGAGTTTCGCAATGCCACCGTCGGATATATCCGAAATGTTCCACCGGTTGAAAATGCCCGTGGCGCGCTTTCGATTGTTGATCGCCGCGTGGCGCTTACACTTTCGGACGGGCATGTCACCGCGCCAGAAGGCGGGCGTATTGATGTGGCAGGAAGTAGCATGGTGATCCCGCGCACAGGCATTCCCAACCCGCCTGCGCGTTTTGACCTAAATCTGGCAGGTGCTGTCACGGCGGTGATGGCTGTTCTTAATCTGGAGCCGTTTAACGTTCTTCGCAATTCCGATCTGCCTGTTAGCTTTGCCCAAGGGCGTGCGAGCATTAGCGCGCTGATCGAGACGCCATTGGGCCGTGGCATAAGCGCGGATCAACGGGTTTGGTCCGCCTCTGCACAGGTTCGCAATGCGCGCTCGGCTGTTTTGGTGCCGAACCAAACGCTTACTGCGTCCGAGCTGCAGGTGCGGGCAGATCCTGCCAGTTTGGTGGTCAGCGGTCCTATGCAGTTGGGCGATATCGGCGGCACGGGAACGTTTTCACGCGCATTGGGCGCTGGATCAGAAGGGACCGCGCGTGTTGAAGCGAACGTAATGATTGGTCCGGCGTTTCTAGACGCGTTCAACGTGAATTTGCCTGCGGGAATGGTAAGTGGGCAATCACCGGCACAAATCGCGATTGATCTAACAAACCCGCAAGCCGCGTCGTTCCGGCTGACGTCTGATTTACGCGGTATGGGGCTGTCTCTTGCTGGGACGGGTTGGTCGAAAGCGCGAAATGCTGTGGGTGCGCTCACGGTTGTTGGGCAGCTTGGATCGACGCCGCG
>DQCL01000283.1:5529-6760 GCA_003533975.1 Octadecabacter sp.
GGTGGTGGTCTGGAACGCGCAGCGTTTGAGCGTGTGCGTTTGGGCGGATGGCTCGATGCGCCCGTTGTGCTTTTGGGGCAGGGTGCCGGACGGCCTGTTCAGGTCCAGATCGCCGGCGGTTCACTTGACCTGAGGTCTGCTAATTTTGGTGATGGCGAAGGAACAAGTGGTAGTGAAGGCGCACCGATGGATATCGCATTGGATCGCTTGGTGATCACCGACAACATTCAATTGGATAATTTTCGCGGCACGTTTACATCACTGTCTGGCTTGCAGGGCGAGTTTCAGGGCGACGTTAACGGAACGGCACCCATTCGCGGCACGCTGGTTCCTATTCGAGGGCGCTCGGCTGTTCGGATTGCCAGCGATGATGCCGGTGGTTTGTTTCGCGCGACGCGTTTGCTGCGCAATGCCTATGGCGGCGGCTTAGAACTAACGCTTATTCCTACAGGGGACGAGGGCAGCTATGACGGTACCCTAGTGGGGAACGATTTACGCGTGCGTGATGCGCCTGCATTGGCGTCTTTGTTGGATGCGATTTCCGTGGTTGGGCTGCTGACCCAGTTGGATGGCCAAGGGTTGTTGTTCACGGATGTCGATGCAAACTTCAGGCTGACACCAACCCAAGTGATCGTCACGCAATCCAGCGCGACCGGACCGGGTTTGGGGATTTCTTTGGACGGCATTTACATGCAGTCGGTTCAGACGATGGATTTTCAGGGCGTTGTGTCGCCGTTTTACCTGCTCAACGGAATTGGTTCGATCCTTACGCGGCCGGGCGAGGGGTTGATCGGGTTCAATTTCAATCTGCGTGGTCCCGTTGACAACCCGCAGGTTCTGGTCAATCCGCTGTCCGCGCTGACGCCGGGAATGTTCCGCGAAATATTCCGACGCGCACCGCCGACCGTGAACCAATAGGACACCTGATGAAGCTGAGCGAGTTTGATTTTGATCTGCCAGAACGCCTGATTGCCGTGCGCCCAGCGGTTCCGCGTAGCGCGGCCAAGATGCTGGTCGCGGAGGGTGTGAAAACTCGCGATATGGTCGTCACCGATTTGGTGTCGGTTCTGCGGGCTGGCGATCATTTGGTTTTGAATGATACCAAAGTTATTCCCGCCCGTTTGTTTGGGGAACGGTCCCGCCAGAGCGAACACGGCAGCGGTATCGCTAAAATTGAAGTGACCTTGCTTGAGCCGCAAGCCGATGGGACTTGGGGTGCGCTTATCAAACC
>DQCL01000002.1:0-5738 GCA_003533975.1 Octadecabacter sp.
CCCAATTCGCATATTCTGAAAGTCCGCAGTGAAGCGTTTCGCTTTGGGACGCATCCGCGCCCAGTTTACCCTTCGCGCCAATTGTTGGGCCATGGGCGCATTCGTTGTTACTGCCAGAGGACGCATTTCATGACGCCAACGACTGTCGTGCGCTGTTCTCGGAGGGCAAGGTTCGGTTGCGGGCCAATTACCAACATGGCGTCACCTACGAAAACCCGGGCTACGCTGGTCCGAATTAAGCGCTGATTTTGATGAGTAAAAACTAAAAAGCCCCGGCGCGGTGATGCGTCGGGGCTTTGTTTTTGCGTTTGGTCAGAAGGTTTAGCTGCGTGGCTTGCGCGGGGCGGCGTTGCCGCCCTTGGCTGCCAGCGCACGCGCGCGGTTTTTCTTGCTAGACGGTTTGCCGACCTTTGGTGCGCCGCCGCCACCTTTGCCAGCTGGCTTGCCACCGGACTTACCTGCATTTGGTTTACCAGATGGCTTTCCATCGGACTTGCCTGCGTAGGGTTTCCCATCGCGCGGCTTACGCGGCTTGTAGGATTCGATGGTGTCATCGGATGACTTGTTCTTGTCGAACTTAGGCTTACCTGCATGTGGCTTCGCGCCGCCCTTGGGCTTTTTGGCGCGTGGTTCACGCTCGTCATTCCAATCCACAGGCTTTGTTGTGCCTTTGGATTTGTAAGACGGTTTGTCACCGTCCTTGCCACGGTGTGGGGCCTTATCGCGCGATTTGAAGTCTTTGCGCGGCGCACCACGTTCAAAGGTGGGCAGTTTTTCTACGCGGGTGAGGGGCGCGCCGTTTTCAAGCGTCATATCCCCACCAAGTGCGTCCGTAAGCGTCTTGAGGGCCGTTTCGCGGACTTCGATGTAGGATTCGTTCGGCTGAATACGGATCGCACCGATGTCGTCTTTGGTGATGTTTCCCATTTTGCAGATCATCGGCAGCAAACGGCGCGGTTCGGCACCTGCTTCGCGGCCACCAGGCAGCGAGAACCAAACAGACTTGCCAAAGGCCTCGCGCGGTTTTGCGGGGGCGGACACTTCGGACAGTTCTTCAGGTGCTGTGTGCTTTTCGCGGTAAAGACGTAGGTAGGCGGCGGCGATTTGTTCGATCGACAGTTTAGCGACCATGGCATCTACGACAGTTTTTGACGTTCCGTCGACTTCATTGGACCAATCCGTTTGCTCAAGCATACGTTCTTCGTCTTGGGCGATAACGTCTTCTGCAGAGGGCGCATCTGTCCAATTGGCGGTCAGTTTCGCCCAGCCGAGCAAACGTTCGGCCTTTTTGCGCACAGCAGGGGGGACGATCATCGCAGATGTGCCTTTGCGACCAGCACGGCCTGTGCGGCCAGAGCGGTGCAATAGGGTGTCTTGGTTGCTTGGCAGTTCGGCGTGGATCACGAGATCAAGGTTGGGTAAATCAATGCCGCGGGCCGCAACATCGGTGGCCACACAGACACGTGCACGCCCGTCGCGCATGGCTTGTAGGGCGTGGGTACGTTCGGCCTGTGACAGCTCACCAGACAGGGCGACCACCGCGAAGCCACGGTTGGACAGGCGGGTTGTCATGCGGTTCACTGTGGCGCGGGTATTACAGAACACGATGGCGTTTGGGGCTTCGTAAAAGCGCAATACGTTGATGATTGCATTTTCAGTGTCGCGCGGAGAGACGCGGAACGCCTTATACTCAATATCCGCGTGCTGCTTTTCACCTGACGTCGTCGCGACGCGCTGCGCATCTTTCTGGTAACGCTGTGCGAGCTTGGCGATGGATGCTGGCACCGTTGCCGAGAACAGCAAAGTCTGACGGTCTGTCGGGGATTCATCGAGGATAAATTCAAGGTCTTCGCGAAATCCAAGATCAAGCATTTCGTCGGCTTCATCCAGCACAACAGCCTTTAGGCCGGACAGGTCGATGGATTTGCGCATGATGTGGTCGCGTAGGCGGCCCGGTGTGGATACGACGATATGCGCGCCACGGTCCAGCGCACGGCGCTCGTCACGCATGTCCATGCCGCCAACTGTGGATGCAATCACGGCGCCTGTTTTCTCATACAACCACGCCAGTTCGCGTTTTACCTGCAACGCCAATTCACGCGTTGGCGCGATTACCAGTGCGAGCGGAGCGCTTGCGCGGTCGAACTTTTCAGTGTCACCAAGCAGGCTTGGCGCAATCGCGATGCCAAAGCCCAGTGTCTTTCCTGAACCGGTTTGCGCAGAGACCAACAGGTCTTTGCCTTTCAGCGCAGGGTCTGAACACGCCTCTTGGACGGGAGTCAGCGTTTCGTAGCCACGCGCTTTGATGGCATCAGCAAGAGCCTGTTTCACAGCAGTATCACTTTTCTTAGTTGGGTTCGGCGCAGCCAGCATGGGCGCGCATCAATGTTTGCGCGGCTCTAACGTGTTGAAGGGCACTTGTATAGGGCGCCAGGTGGGGGGCAGCTATGCACCTGTGCTTATCCGGTTTGCACGACGCGACGGAAATTGCGGTTTTCCCACAGGGCCAGCCTAGGATTTGACGGACAGGGACAAAATGCAAACCCCGCGCGGTTAATCGGTCAAGTGTTTGTGGCATCGCGCCGATCCCACCTTGGCGGGTGCCTGACAGGATTCGGTTCACTACAGCACGTGCACCCGTGCGACGCGAGATTTGTGGACCAACAGATCAAAGGATCATCTGGAAGGGTGATCAGATCACGCGCTGCGGCCTGTGTTCCGGAAAATGAGGCCGCTTAAGCGCCTAAGTCCCGCCACCAAAGCATGGCGGCGCGATAGAATTGTCATTTGACCCTCCCTAGGGTGTTGATAACAAAGCCGAGGAGAGTTGTCGGGATTTCCCACTGAAATCAAAAGGTTTTTAGAAAAAAGAGATGGGCGTAGGGGCGTAAAAGCCCACGCACACTGCATCTTGTGGGCGTGCTTGCATGAAAAGCTGCAATTGTGCTTCGCTTGTGGCTTGACGGGGCGATGCGTGCTGCCTAGAAGCACCCCACATCGACTAACGTTGATGGACAGTGGGCGGTTGTAGCTCAGTTGGTTAGAGTACCGGCCTGTCACGCCGGGGGTCGCGGGTTCGAGTCCCGTCAACCGCGCCACCGCTGTCCCTTTGGTTCAAGGATTGAACTGCTTTTGGTCTTGGGCTCAAGGCTGCTCTGTACGAGGTTAAGTACAAAAAGTGCGCGGTTGTAGCTCAGTTGGTTAGAGTACCGGCCTGTCACGCCGGGGGTCGCGGGTTCGAGTCCCGTCAACCGCGCCACTTATCCCCTTCTTATGTTTCGACGTTGCTGGCATGGGTGTCCGCGTCAAGATGACCTATCGCTGCCTGCAGCCGCGGGTCCTAATCAAACCTATGCAAATCATTGATCAAATCTCTTGGCCGCTTATTCTGATAGCCTGTGCGACTCTTGGCCTTGCGCCTTTCGTGCCAGAGCCCCACATCTGGGAAAAATTGAAGATGTTGTTTTCAGGCGCACCTTTTAGGCCCTTGGATATATTTGATTTTTTGCTGCACGGCGCGCCCTTTTTGGTACTGCTTGTCAAAGTGATCCGAACCATAGCGAAGGCCGGATAGGGCGCAATGCACGCCGAATTGTTTCCAATTCGCGGCTAATTGAGGCCACATTTACCATTTACCCCCGTTTCAAAGACAATGCGGAACAGTGATGCCGCAGGAATTGAGGACGTCGCGATGAGCTTTGAAATGGCAATGTTGATGAACTGGTTGTTGGTGGCAGCGGGGTTGCTGGCGTCCGATACGTTCAGCGGGCTGTTTGATGACCTTTTCAAGAGCGATGATGCAAGTGATGCCGTGCCAGAAGAAGAGGTCATTGAACCACTTGGGGACAACCTTGGCCTCGGGGACGGTGATGATACCTATCTTGGTACAGACCAAGGCGACTTCGTGCTTGGGCAAGCAGGAGAGGATGTTATCGATGGCGCAGCGGGGGATGATACCCTTGAGGGCAACATCGGTGATGACACGCTTATGGGGGGCGCGGGCGCTGATATTTTGTCTGGCGGCGGGGATTCGGACAGCATTTCTGGCGGTGACGGGAATGACGTTCTGTCAAGCGATCGCGTGGATAGTGACGCGGACTGGACACGCGGCGATGTTGAACGCCTCGATGGTGGGGCGGGCGACGACAAGTTGTTCTTCTCAAGCGAGGACATAGCCACAGGTGGCGCAGGGGCTGATACGTTCGGAATGATTGAAACGGACGAGGGCGCTGCACGCATCACCGATTTTGATGCAGCTGAAGATGACGTTACGATCTATGTCGACGGGCTGGCTGAGGCCGAAACGCCTCCGATCCTAAGCTACACAACTGATGAAGAGGCAGACACAACAACGGTTTCGCTTGATGGTGAAGCTTCCCTCGTGTTTGACGGGGTGTTCACACCGGAAGAGCTGAACGTGTCGCTGGCGGACCCTGATGACATTGATTTCACAGGGGTTGCTTAGAAAACCTACCGTCCGCGTGCCCGCTCAAATGCGGCCCGCAAAAGGGGGTCTTCGCCGTTCATTAAAGGTTCAGCGTCTATCGAAAACGGGATATCGGGCTCAATGCCGACCGCTTCATACAATGCCCCATCCATCGTGCGATAGGTTTGGTGCGACAGTCCCAAACCCCAGCCGTTAGGAAGCTTGAACCCCAATATATCCGACAACCCACCGGACGTGGCTTCGCCCATAACCGTGACCTGCGGCATTTCACGCAAGGCCATCGCCAGGATTTCGGCGGAGGAACCCGTGAGCTTGCTTGTCAGAACGATCACCGGTTGGGTGAGGGGTGTTGTGTCAAAGGGGTGTAGGGTTGCTGTGAATGGCGCGGTTTGGGTGTCACCATCGCGCGTTGTTTTGGTAAAGACATCAACGGGTTGATCGGTGAAGTGGCTCGCCACACCGAACGACACTGAATCCGATCCGCCAGGGTTGTAGCGCAGATCAATGATGATGGAATTTGCTTGGGCCATCGCATCGGCGACTTCAACAAACGCTTGGGCCATTGCAGGTTCGCTGCGTGCACCAAACGGAGTGTCGAACCCCATGTGACGGATAGAGATATAGCCGACACCATCTGGCAGCAGGGCGTATTCGATACCAGTCAATTCAACCGGTGTGAGTGGCGCGCCGACTGTTTCATAGGCAGTACGGGTCAAATCAGCGCGGATTAAGTAATTGTCACGTTCGAAATAGGGGGCTTGCGTGAACCACACAGGTGCTTGGAACGGAGAAAAGTATCCCATTGGCGAGCCGAGTTGCACATGGCCATCATCCAACCCGATCAGCGCTTGGCTGAGCAGGTTATAAAGCGCAACGTCGTTCATCTCGGCGTCTGGTGCGGGGGCCAAGGTGCGACGGGCGTCCCAATCCACACTGTGAAGGTCGAAAAAGGCGTAATGTTCATTCATTGCCGTCCACATGGCGTCAAAGACGTCCCTAGGCGTAGCGTCAGTCGCGGGGCCACATGCAGCGGGCAGGGTTTCGATGGGGGTGTAGGGTGTCGGGTCCAACGCGCCGTCAATACGAAGCAACAGCGTATCGCCGTCAATCGTAACTGTGGCGCCTTCTGCGAACTCAACAAGTTTCAAATGGGCGGGGAAGGTGAGCTGTTCGACACAGGACACACTGGTTTCACTGTAAAATTTTGCCTGAAGCATGTTGAGCGCAATGATCGACCCACCGGTTTGCGCACGCCAAACGCCGCGCTGTTCGGCGTCTGGCATGTAGTAGA
>DQCL01000002.1:5839-9001 GCA_003533975.1 Octadecabacter sp.
CGTTTCACGTCAGCGCCGCCAGCACCCGTGCCCATGAGCGCATGCCTTTATGAAAGGCGTCTACGTCGTATTTTTCGTTGGGCGAATGGATGCGATCGTCTTCTGATGCGAACCCGATCAGCATTGCATCCATGTCCAGCACGGTTTTGAAATGGCCTGCGATGGGGATGGAGCCGCCCATACCGACAAACACGGCCTCGCGGTCCCATTCATCTGAGAGCGCTTGGCGGGCTTGTTCAAATTCAGGGCGGTCGGTGTTCATGACAGAGGCAGGTGCGCCTTCAAGATCGTTATCCCATGTAACCGTAGTGCCAAGGCGCAACTGGCTTTCGACGTGTTTGCGCAAAGCCACGCGGGTTTTGTCGGGGTCCATGTCCCCGACAAGGCGGCAGGTGATTTTGCAATGGGCATCAGCGGGGATCACGGTTTTGGAACCTGCACCTTGGTAGCCACCCCATAAGCCATTGATCTCTAGGGTGGGTCGTGACCATTGCTGTTCTAGGATTGAGTAGCCTTTCTCACCGGCGGACTCGGTCAACCCTGCGTTTTGCATGTAGTCTTTTTCGTCAAATCCGCAAGTTTTCCACTGCGCCTTGAGGTTGTCGCCAATCTCGATGACGTCGTCGTAAAAGCCATCAATCGTCACGCGGCCATCGTCATCATGGAAAGACGCGATAATGCGGCTGATTTCCTTCAACGGGTTAACAGCAGGTCCACCATAGTGGCCCGAATGCAGGTCCATCGCGGGGCCGTGCAGGGTGAATTCATCCTTCAACATCCCGCGCAGTTGGCTGGCAATGGACGGCACGCCTTGGGCGACCATGCCGGTATCACAAATGAGGGCAAGGTCGGCCTTAAGTTCATCCGCGTTGGCTTGCATGAATGGCACCAAACTCGGGGAGCCGGTTTCTTCTTCGCCCTCAAACAGAAACGTGATGCGGCAGGGGAGTTCACCGTGAATGGCGATCCAAGCGCGGCAGGCTTCCATAAAGGTCATCAATTGCCCCTTATCATCGGACGTGCCGCGGCCACGGATAACCTTTTTCCCATCGCGATCTTCGATGAAGGGCGCAAATGGGTCGTGGTCCCATAATTCAATAGGGTCAACGGGTTGCACGTCATAGTGGCCGTAAAATAGGAGGTGCGGGCCCGTGCTGCCAACGTGCCCGACAACCATCGGATGCATTGGGGTGTCGCGTTTGGATGCGTCCACACCCAGCGATTTTAGATCATCGACCAGCCAGTCCGCGGCCTTGTTAACCTCGTCCTTATAGGCGGGGTCGGTGGACACTGATTGCAGCTTTAGCAGCTCCATCAGGCGTTCAAGGGCGGTATCAAGGTCATCATCAATTTTCGCAAGAACGGCATCTAACGACATGGGGGGCTCCAGAATTAGGGTTCCATGCGAGAGTGTCACAGTGGAAGGCGGCGTCAAGAGTTCGCAAACCGGGGAATTATCAAAGAGGTAAGCCGCGCGTAAATTTTCGGTGCGACGAACCGTAACAGGTATACGATAAGCATGTGTAAACTATTGCCTGAATTGGGGCGCGGATATATCAAACGCTAAACCTGACTGGTGGGACGTGTCCCATCGCTGCTCGACTAGGGAATTCGTTTTGGATTTTGACGCAAAACTTGATGCTGCTTTAGCCCGCCTTCACGAAGAAGGCCGCTACCGCACGTTTATCGATATTGAACGTAAGCAGGGGCAGTACCCGCATGCGGTCTGGACAACGCCTGAGGGTGCCAAAAAAGATATCACTGTTTGGTGTGGCAACGACTACCTTGGAATGGGTCAACACCCTGTAGTCCTTGAAGCAATGCACGAAGCGATTGATGCCACAGGTGCGGGTTCAGGCGGCACGCGCAACATTTCTGGCACCACGGTTTACCATAAGCGGCTTGAGGCGGAGCTGGCTGATTTGCACGCCAAAGAAGACGCGCTTTTGTTCACGTCTGCCTACATCGCGAATGATGCGACGCTATCAACATTGCCGCGTTTGTTCCCAGGTCTGATTATCTATTCTGATGCGCTGAACCACGCCTCAATGATCGAAGGGATTCGCCGCAATGGTGGCGAGAAACGCATTTTCAAGCATAACGATCTGGAAGACTTGCGCCGTGTTATGGCTGCTGACGATCCTGCCGCGCCAAAATTGATCGCATTTGAATCCGTTTATTCGATGGACGGCGATTTTGCTCCGATCGAAGCGATTTGCGATATTGCGGATGAATTCGGCGCGTTGACCTATCTGGATGAAGTTCACGCGGTCGGCATGTACGGCCCACGCGGTGGCGGTATTGCAGAACGTGATGGCTTGATGGATCGTATCGACATCATCAACGGCACGCTTGCCAAAGCATTTGGCGTTATGGGGGGGTACATCGCCGCGAGCGAAAAGATGTGTGACGCCGTGCGGTCCTACGCGCCGGGCTTTATCTTTACGACGTCTTTGCCACCCGCAATTGCGGCAGGGGCGGCGGCGTCCGTTGCGCATCTGAAAGTAGACCAAGACCTGCGCGACCAGCATCAAACACAGGCGAAAATTCTAAAGGCCCGTTTGCGCGGGCTTGGATTGCCGATCATTGATCATGGAAGCCATATTGTGCCGCTGATCGTAGGCGACCCTGTGCATACGCAAAAGCTGTCGGATATGCTGTTGCAAGATCATGGCATGTACGTCCAACCGATCAACTTCCCGACTGTGCCACGCGGCACAGAAAGGCTGCGCTTTACGCCGTCACCTGTTCATGGGCCAAAAGAGATGGACACACTTGTCAAAGCACTGGATGCTTTGTGGTCCCATTGCGCGCTTAACCGTGCGGAACTTGCGGGTTAAAAGCTCTGCATCGGCGGGAATATGCGCTTCTTTCTTGCCGCACGTGCAAAATGGTTTTTCTTGTGGTAATAAGAGAGTAAGGAACGCTTACGGGACGAATCGACGCGTTTCAACTGGGGCAGTAACACGAGGGTAACGGATGATCCGGAAAGGGTTCAGACGCGTAAAGAAAGAGCAAGCTGTTGAGACAGCCGGCTTTGACGCGTTCGAATTGCGCCTTGGCGATTTGATGCGCGGTGAGCGCGCGACCATCGGTAAAAGTCTTTTGGACGTTCAGCGTGAGCTGAAGATCAAAGCGGCCTACATCGCTGCCATCGAAAAC
>DQCL01000208.1 GCA_003533975.1 Octadecabacter sp.
GAACTGTAACTTGAACCGGTGCCGACGGTGTCGCCATTTGAGCTGTGTGCTTTGCGGCCTCAGCGGGAATGTTCTCCGCCCGAATTGTTCCACCTTCGCTTGGCGGTCGGTCTTTGCTGACGTGATCGTGCGTGACTGTCTGAAGTGGTTTGCGCCCACTGAGGAGCCCTGTCTGAAGTGGCCCGTTTGAACTCCCCAGTTCTGGGGTGGTCGAATTAGGTAAGGGAGCATCCGCCGTGCGCGTGGTCGCGGGAACTGCTTCAAGTGGCGCAGCTGAAGCCTCCGACGTCCAAAGAGGCATTGGGGTTCGATTGAACGGATCGTCCTGATTTGTGGCTCGTCGTCCTAGAACTGTTGTTTCAGACACCTCTGTAGGCGTAGCAGGCTGCTCTCCAACATATGGTGTTTGCCCGGCATGATGATCGCCGCTTTCTAAAATTTGAGTTTGATCTAACGCCCCATTCGTCGCGGGTAACTGGCGCGCTCGTGGAATGGGATGATCATTCGCAGGAACCGTCTGAGAGGTTTCACGTGGCGGTTTGGTTGTCTGGGTGCCTACCCACTCAAACGGCTCAGTTTCTTCGGCGTGACGTTCTGTCTGAACCTCTGTCGTTTCTGCATCAGGTGAAATCTCATCTAAAGCCGCGTCACTTTTTGTGGCGACTGGCGATTGTGTGAAACTTGGCGCAGGCGCTTTTGGACTATCGTGCTCAACTAGTTCCGACCAAATTTGTGAAAATTCGATCGATTCTTCGTCGCCCTTTTCAGACAGACTGTTGCGTATGCCTTGCGGCACAGCCTGCCCAGTTTCAGGTGAGTTTGTATCAAATTGGATCATCGGTTTCTCCGAAGGCGCGCGGTTTAATCGTTTCTACAGCACAGAAACTTACTCAATCTTTACCGCTGGCACCTAATGATCAGGAAAATTGTCAGTATTGGAGTTTCAAAGTGGAAATACAGCAATCAACCCTTCACGCTTCGTCCCTTTCGCCACCTTCTTCGATGCACGAATCCCAATTGATGGCGGTTGCGCAGTCGTTGGAGGCGGCGTTTCTATCGGAAATGTTGAAATCAGCCGGAATCGGAGAGACACCTTCGGAGTTTGGTGGGGGGTCTGGTGAGGATCAGTTCGCCTCGTTCATGCGAGACGAGCAAGCAAAGCAAATGACTGCGGCCGGAGGAATCGGATTGGCGCAATCTATGTTTGACGCAATGATGGCGCGGTCCCGATGACAGAGGCAGTGGAGCGATTGGCGCGCCTTTTAGAGGTAGAGCGTCTGGCCCTTTTGGACGGTGACTTTGACGCAGTGAGCGGATTGGTTGCTGAAAAAGAAGTGCTGTCATCCCAGTTCAATGAGGCGAATGCTGCGGAGTTGCGCCTTTTGTCATCGGCGTTGGCCCGCAACAGCAGTCTCTTCGCGGCCGCACGTGAGGGCGTTACGACTGTTGTTACGACTTTGCGCCAACAGCACGCCGCACGAACAAGTCTTTTAAGTTATGATTCTTCGGGCAAGGCCACACAGATTTCTCAGCCTGAACGAGGCACTGAAAGGCGTTACTAAAATTGTCGTCAAAGGCTGCGAATTTCAAATCCGCACGTTAAGGCATCGTTAGTTGGTTCTGGGCATGTTGTCCGTGCACCTCACAAAGGTGGCACTGGTCCTTCGCGGATCAGATACCCGTCAGAATGGCGTCCCTTCCAGCTTCAACAAGTTGGTTCATGAAAACTCGGCGCAAAACGCGCCCTAAATGTAGGACCCAAAATATGTCCAGTATTCTGACAAACAACAGCGCAATGGTTGCGCTTCAAACTCTCAAATCCATCAACAACGATCTTGGGAAAACCCAAAGCATGATATCCACCGGCAAGGAAGTTTCCTCTGCCAAGGATAACTCGGCCATTTGGGCAATTTCCAAGGTCATGGAGTCTGACGTCAGCGGCTTCAAAGCCGTGTCTGACTCATTGGCACTCGGCGAATCAACTGTCGCTGTTGCATCAGCTGGTGCAGAGCAGATCACCAATATTCTCAACGCTATGAAAGAGAAGGTTGTTGCAGCAACTGGTGAGAACGTCGATCACTCCAAGATCGAAGCAGACGTCGACGAAATGAAAGCGCAGATCACATCGATCATCTCGGGATCGCAGTTTAACGGTGCGAACCTTCTCGATACAGCGGGCGGTGACATTACTGTTTTGTCCTCTTTGGATCGCGACGCAGCCGGTGCTGTGACGCCCGCCAATATCACGGTAGCGTCCGTTGATTTCGAGGCAGGGTTGGATCTGACGACGATTGACCTGACTGATGCTACAACTGCGGAAGCGTCTTTGGATGATATGGAAACACTCATTCAAGCAGCTGTAGATGGCGCCGCGGCACTTGGTGCATCGGCTAGCCGCATCTCTGATCAGAACGCGTTTGTGGGCAAAGTGACGGATGCAATCAAGTCCGGTATCGGATCCTTGGTGGACGCCAATATGGAGGAGGCTTCTGCCAGACTTCAGGCACTTCAGGTTCAGCAGCAGCTGGGGACTCAATCCCTGTCTATTGCAAATCAAGCACCGCAGTCGATCCTGTCCTTGTTCCGTTAATGACACTGGTTTGAGGCGCCATCTGGCGCCTCAAACACCAATTCACCGCACGGCAAAGTCGTGTGTCTCCGCCTTCCGTCCCGAAAGGACCAGACGTGAATTTCATAGATCAAGCCCGCCACGCTTATGCACCAAAAACGTCGGTATTGCGAACCGGACGATCCACAGAACACCAGCTGTTCAGCGAAGTAACAGGCCGGTTACGTGAAACCGCTGCAAAGCTGCCGACAGGTTTTCCCGCCTTTGCAGAGGCCCTTCATGCCAATCGCGTAATCTGGACACACCTAGCGGCTCAAGTGGCCGACGACGACAACGCACTCTCCAGCGATCTGCGCGCCCGTATCTTTTATCTAGCCGAGTTTACATCGTTTCATTCTCGCAAGGTGCTCAAAGGGGAGGCTGATGCAGGGCCTCTCATTGAGATCAATACCGCAATGATGCGTGGCTTGGCCGCAAAAGGGGGTCGTTGATGTCAGGTCTTGTCCTTAAACTTGGGCCGAAAGAACGTGTGCTAGTGAACGGAGCCGTTATCGAAAACGGTGACCGTCGTTCGCGGCTTTCGATCCTCACACCCAACGCAAATATTTTGCGATTGCGCGATGCAATTCGACCGGATGAGGTCAACACACCTGTCCGCCGAGTTTGCTATATCGCACAGCTTATTCTGTCGGGCGACGCCAACATTGACGAAGGCAGAATTCAATTGATGCGAGGAGTCGAGCAGTTGAGCCAAGTGCTCGCAGATGATGACAGCCGCCAACAGCTGTCCGACGCGACGGAAGCCTTCCTGGAAGGGGAATTTTATCGCGGGCTAAAACGGTTACGTAGTCTTTTGCCAAGGGAAGAACGTCTGTTGGCGTCGCGTCCAAGGCCGTCATGACGTTTCAACCAGTCCTTCCTCTGTCAGGCTATGCTGGTTGGCTGTTCCTTGAACGGACTGCCGACCAACAGCGGGCAACCTTTAATGAGAGTTCTTCGGTAACAAGAATCACCGATACGTTCCGTGAGCGTATTGGTGGCATCCAGACGGCCGAAGACCTTGTTCAGGATCGTGAGCTTCTAGCAGTTGCACTGGGCGCGTTTGGCCTTGGCGATGACCTCGACAATACTTTTTTCATCAAGAAAGTCCTTGAAGAAGGGACAACAGAAACCGACGCCCTCGCAAATCGCTTGTCCGACAGCCGCTACGCAGACTTCAGTGAAGCATTTGGATTCGGTGATTCTGGCATCGCTCGGACAGCGCTTTCCTTTTTTGCCGACGACATTATTGACCGCTATGAAGCGGAACAGTTTGAACAAGCGGTTGGCGAACAAGACAATGACATGCGGCTTGCTCTGAATTTTGGGCCTGCACTAAATGACGTGTCGGATGGGAACAGCACAAACAACGGGCGTTGGTTCGCGATGATGGGTAACGAGCCATTGCGTAGTATGTTTGAGACTGCGCTAGGGTTCCCGTCGAGTTTTGGTGCGATTGATATTGATCAGCAGCTTGAACAGTTTCAGGCACGGGCTGAAGCGACGTTTGGCACGGATCAGATGAGTGAATTGGCCAGTCCAGAAAACCAGGAAAAGATGATCAGACTTTATATGCTGCGGTCTGAGATATCAGCGTCATCGGCAACGTCGGGGGCTTCAATTGCCCTTAGCCTACTTCAACAGATCTAAAATCGTTTATCCTTGTGGCGCAGACGATTGAATGGCGCGTTGCAACAATAAGAACGCTCCGGCTGGGCCGTGCGTTCCTTCGGTTGATATGAATGTTTCCAGAGCATCACGTGTGGCAATCGCTGCGTCGATCTTTGAATCTGTCCCTGTCGAGTAGAGACCGGCTTGGATCATAAGTTCAGCCTGAGCGTACGTGCCCATATGTTGGCGCGCGGTTTGTATAAGCTTGTTCTCAGCTGCATTGGCTGCGCCCGGTAAAGAACGCGACACTGAACGTGTAACGTCGATCGCGGGAAAACGACCACGCTCGGCGATTGC
>DQCL01000046.1:0-369 GCA_003533975.1 Octadecabacter sp.
CCGCCAAGCCGTGACATCCGCAGGCATGGGCTGCATGGCGGCGCTTGAAGCCGAACGCTGGTTGGCTGAACAGGAATAAAGGTCATTTTGTGACATATAAAGTTTGTTCTGGCGTGAACGAACTTTATGTGTATGTTCACGGCTGAACAAACCGTGAGTCGTAGCCTTGGCAATGTCGCCCTCCAAAACCTCCGAGCAGGAGGATCAAATGTTCCGCCTGCTCCGGCAGCTGGATATCGCACCGGATGCGTCCCAGCGCGCGTTGGCGCAGGCGATTGGCGTGTCTTTGGGCCGTCTTAACGCGTTGTTAAAACAAGCCACCGATGCAGGTCTCGTGAACATCGAAGACCGCAACGGCCCCGACAAACG
>DQCL01000046.1:411-1661 GCA_003533975.1 Octadecabacter sp.
GGCGAAAAGAACCGCCTCACAACCCAATTTCTATCCCGAAAACTCGCCGAATATAACGCGCTGCATTCCGAACTGACGGGCAGCACATCTGGCATTACGTCTATTAGTAACAGGAATACCCTTATGGAACATAACCTCTCCCCCATCCCTGAGCTTTTCGTCTCTTACGATTCAGCCCAGAAGCTCAAAGCTGAAGCGGGCGAACTCATCAGCCACGACCTGACACCGCGTCAAATCTGCGATCTGGAATTGCTGATGAACGGCGGGTTCAACCCGCTTAAAGGTTTCCTGTCCGAGGCTGACTATAACGGCGTCGTCGACAACATGCGCCTGACAACGGGCGAACTTTGGCCAATGCCAATTACGCTGGACGTTTCAGAAGACTTCGCAGCATCCCTTGAAGCTGGCCAAGACATCGCCCTTCGTGACCAAGAAGGTGTTATTCTGGCGACCATGACGGTGACAGACAACTGGACCCCGAACAAAGCGCACGAGGCCGAAAAGGTCTTTGGTGCCGACGACGACGCACACCCAGCCGTCAACTACCTGCACAACCAAGCTGGCAAAGTGTACCTTGGTGGCCCGATCACTGGCATCCAGCAACCTGTCCACTACGATTTCCGCGGTCGTCGCGACACACCAAACGAGTTGCGCGCCTACTTCCGCAAAATGGGTTGGCGCAAAGTGGTTGCGTTCCAAACACGTAACCCACTGCACCGCGCCCATCAGGAGCTGACATTCCGCGCCGCGCGGGAAGCGCAGGCCAACCTGTTGATCCACCCCGTTGTGGGCCTGACCAAGCCGGGCGATGTCGATCACTTCACCCGCGTGCGCTGCTACGAGGCGGTTTTGGACAAGTACCCACAATCCACAACATCCATGTCCTTGCTCAACCTCGCCATGCGTATGGCCGGCCCACGCGAAGCTGTTTGGCACGGCTTGATCCGTAAAAACCACGGCTGCACCCACTTCATCGTTGGCCGCGACCACGCAGGCCCCGGCAAGAACTCTGCGGGCGAAGATTTCTACGGCGCCTATGATGCACAGGACCTCTTCCGCGAGCATCAGGAAGAAATGGGCATCGAGATGGTCGACTTCAAACACATGGTTTGGGTGGCCGAACGCGCACAATACGAAGCGATTGACGAGATCGAAGACAAGGACAACGTCACGATCCTCAACATCTCCGGCACCGAATTGCGCCGCCGTTTGTCCGAAGGTCTGGAAATCCCTGAATGGTTCTCCTTCCC
>DQCL01000046.1:1708-6892 GCA_003533975.1 Octadecabacter sp.
TTCTCTGTGTTCTTCACGGGCTTTTCCGGCTCCGGCAAATCCACCATCGCCAACGCTTTGATGGTGAAACTGATGGAAATGGGCGGTCGTCCTGTGACGCTTCTTGATGGCGATATTGTGCGCAAAAACCTGTCGTCCGAGTTGGGTTTCTCCAAGGAACACCGCGATCTCAACATTCGTCGCATCGGCTATGTCGCGTCTGAAATCACCAAGAACGGCGGCATCGCGATCTGTGCGCCAATCGCACCCTACGCAACCACCCGCCGTGCAGTTCGTGAAGACATCGAAGCCTTTGGTGCCTTCATCGAGGTCCATGTCGCGACCTCCATCGAGGAATGCGAACGCCGTGACCGCAAGGGCCTTTATAAGCTGGCGCGTGAAGGCAAAATCAAGGAATTTACAGGTATTTCAGACCCTTACGATGTTCCTGCGAACCCCGAATTGTCTGTTGAAACCGAAAACGTCGAAGTGGACAACTGCGCGCATCAGGTCATCCTGAAGCTGGAATCAATGGGCTTGATCGCTGCGGAATAAGACACGGCACGCAGGTCCTGAACGGGGCCTTAGAAACGAAAAGGGGCGCAGGTCATCCGACTTGCGCCCTTTTTCGTGAATAGGCCGTGGTTAAAACACCAAGGCCAAGCTCAAATCTTAGTGCACCGTCACAGGGCGCATATCGTTCTGGCGCGCCAAAACGAACGCCATGTCGCGATCAGCGACCAACGCCAATTGCTGGCCCTCGCTGTCATGCACCGCGAACAACTGTTCACGATCCCCAGCCGCTTCGCGCACATCATCAGGCAGTCCAGCAACATCAACGGATTTCACGTAAACAACGCGATCCCCCAGATCGGCAAAATTGAATTTCGTATCCATAACTTAGCCCTTCCTTATGTTGATTTTTTGAACCACCGAATCCGGCACAGCCCGCGTCAGATCAACGTGCAGCAACCCGTTTTCCGTAACCGCCTCGCCCACATCGACCCCTTCGGCCAACACAAACGAACGCTGGAACTGACGCGCAGCGATTCCGCGGTGCAAGAACACGCGCCCCTCGCTGTCATCGCGCTGGCGCCCGCGGATCACCAACTGATTGTCCTCAACGGTAATCGCAAGTTCATCATCGCCAAATCCCGCGACGGCCAACGTAATGCGGTAAGACGTCTGTGAGGTTTGTTCAATATTGTAAGGGGGGTAGCTGTCATTGCCGGACTTGGCGGTGCGTTCCACCAGCCGTTCCAGCTCTTCAAACCCTAAAAGGAACGGGTGCGTTCCCAACGTCAATTTTGTCATGCGACACGTCCTTATCTTAAGCGACCGTCAATCGTGCAGCCCCATTATGGCGACTACACCAAAAATATGGGGTCCAAAGCAGCGCGATGCAAGGTCACAGGATGCGGTTTTCCTTTGAAAAATCGCATTTCGCGCGTACATTCCTGTTTCGGGGCACCCCAGAGCAAATTGATCGGACAGATAATGAACAGCAGCGCGCGGATGGAACAGCTTGAAGTGTTGCGCGTCCAGCTCGGGGTTTTGCGCCAAGAACACCGTGATCTTGATGACGCCATTCACGCGCTTCAAGACACCGGCAAGGCCGATATGCTGACGATCAAACGCCTCAAAAAGCAAAAGCTGTGCCTCAAGGATAAAATTGCCGTTCTAGAAGACCGTATCACGCCGGATATTATCGCCTGATTGCACCCTGACGTGCGGGCGCTATAACGGCCCTCATAGATATAAGGCGCAAAATCATGACCCCTACCGTTGGCATTATCATGGGCAGCCAGTCCGACTGGCCCACAATGCGCGAAGCTGCGACCATTCTGGATGAGCTCGGCATTTCCTATGAGGCAAAGATCGTTTCCGCCCACCGCACCCCCGACCGCCTTTGGGCCTATGGTAAAGAGGCCGCAGGACGTGGCCTTCAGGTTATCATTGCTGGTGCTGGCGGTGCGGCGCACCTGCCCGGCATGATGGCGTCCAAAACCCGCATCCCTGTGGTTGGTGTGCCGATACAGACCAAAGCCCTCTCCGGCGTCGACAGCCTGTATTCTATCGTTCAAATGCCCAAAGGCTTCCCCGTGGCAACCATGGCAATCGGTGCTGCAGGTGCTGCCAACGCGGGCCTCATGGCCGCTGGCATCCTTGCGCTACAAGACCCGAATCTCGCCCAGCGTCTAGATGCGTGGCGCAACGCCCTTTCAGCCTCAATTGCGGATGAACCATCTGATGACTAACCCTCTCAATACCGGCGCGACTATCGGCATCCTTGGGGGGGGGCAATTAGGCCGCATGCTGTCCGTCGCCGCGTCCCGCCTTGGCTTCAAAACCTGCATCTTCGAACCAAACGCAAATTGCCCCGCCTCCCACGTTGCCCACACGCACATCATGGCGGACTATTCCGACACCGCTGCGTTGACCAAATTCGCGAACGCTTGTGATGTCGTTACCTATGAATTCGAGAACATCCCGACCCAAGCGCTGGATGTGATTGAGGCAATCGCGCCGATCCACCCCAACCGGAACGCCCTCGCCACGTCGCAAGACCGCTTTCTGGAAAAGAACTTCCTCACACGCATTGGCCTGACAACCGCACCATTCGCCGCTGTCGACACAGCCGAGGGCCTGCAACAAGCAATAGACCAAATCAGCACGCCTGCGATCCTGAAAACGCGTCGTTTGGGCTATGATGGCAAAGGCCAATCCCGCTTAATGTCCCCCACTGATGCAGAGCAAGCCATCACAGATATGGCTGGCGCACAGGCCGTTCTTGAAGGCTTTATCGACTTCTCAATCGAAGTGTCCGTTATCGGAACACGCAGTGCGGACGGCGCAATCTCCTGTTTTGACCCCGGTGAAAACGTCCACAAAAACGGCATATTGCACACCACCACCGTGCCCGCAGCACTTACCCCGTCCCAACGCACTGACGCGGTTTTGCTCACGGCCAACATCCTGAACGCGCTGGAGTATGTCGGCACCATGGGGGTTGAGCTTTTCGTCACGCCAAACGGCTTTATCGTCAACGAAATCGCGCCGCGTGTTCACAATTCCGGCCACTGGACACAAGCCGCCTGCACCGTGGATCAGTTCGAACAGCACATCCGCGCGATCGCAGGCTGGCCCTTGGGCGATGGCAGCCGCCACTCAAATGCCGTGATGGAAAACCTCATCGGTGACGATGTCGATCGCATCCCGGACATCGCGAAAACCAACGCCGAAATCCATCTCTATGGCAAAGCCGACGCCAAGAAAGGCCGCAAAATGGGCCACATCAACACCATTACAGGTCCCGCAAGTTAAGCACCTTGCCTTTGTCTTTGTCATGAAAATATCCCGGGGAGCGCGCAGCGCGGGGCAGCGCCCCTCTTACTGAAACCCGAACATCACGCCGCTCAAGGTCAGGCTTCGGTCAAACTGCCCGTCCCTTAAGAACGCCATCACTTGGCGCATCACCAGCGGATTGTTCATCATGAACGTATGGGTCACGGGCAACGTAAGATGGTCACGCATACCTTCCAGCCGCGTTGACGCCACCGATACCTTCCCGTCATCTGCCCCGTCAATCAGGCTGGAATAATAGGCATTCAGGGACCGATCCCCTGCAATAATCCCCAGATCATAGCCCGGCCACTCAAGGCTCAGCGGTGCGCCATCCGTGCTTAGCTGCATCCCTGCTGGCCCGTTGATCCACTCGAACGGCTCTAATTCCCCTAGAATATCAACAAGTTGCGACCCGTCATTCGGTGGCCCCAACATAACAACACGCCCCATCATCACAGGCCGCGCATCCGCAAGATACACACGCACCAAAATGCCGCCCATCGAATGGGTCACAAAATGCACTCTGCGATTGCCGCAGGCAGCCACCGCTTGCGGGACATTCCCCGCCACCAATGTCTGGATATCGGCGCTGGTGGACGGGTAGCCGTTGTTGACGACCATATAGCCTTCAAGCTCCAACATTTCCTCAAGCGCCAGAAACGATGTTTCCGTTCGCGCCAACCCGTGCAGCAACACAACACAGTCCTCCGCAGCCGCTGCAAGCGGGGCGAGGATCAACCAGAACGCGATGAATAGTCTTTTCATATCCCCAACATAGGCGATCTCGCCGAATTGATAAGGTCTGGCTTGCCTGACCTTTCGCCGCAAGCCAAGCTACGCCTATGTCACATTCCAAAACACGTCCCGTCCGCATCGCCGCCCGCGCGATCATCCTGCATGAAGGTAAACTCTTGCTGGTGAACGCTTACAAAGGTCGTGGTGATTTGTGGTGTGCACCCGGTGGAGGGGCTGAAGCCCACCAAAGCCTCCCCGAAAACCTCGCCCGTGAGGTGATGGAAGAAACCGGGCTAACTGTCGCTGTGGGCGACCCTTGCCTATTGAACGAATTTCACGACCCGCACGGAACGTTTCATCAGGTCGAAATCTTCTTTCGCTGCACGCTGGTCGCGGGCCAGCTGGATGATCAATGGCAAGACCCCGAACACATCGTCACTTTGCGCAAATGGGTCACGCGGGATGAAATGGCGGACCTTAAGGTGCGTCCGAAATCACTGGCTGCTGTCGCGTGGGGCGACAAAGGCGCATTGGTCTATGACCCGCTTGAAGCGATTTTAAAGTAACGAAAAAGGGCGCCCCGTTTGGGACGCCCTTCTTTTTGATTTGGCTCACGGGTCAAGTCCCTCGGCGTTTCTGCGAAACACCTTCCGACTTGCTTCCGTAAGTCACTTTTTCCTGTCGGAAAAGAGTGACTTACATCATGCCGCCCATGCCGCCCATATCGGGCATGCCGCCAGCGGCCGCGCCTTCTTTGGCGGGCTTGTCAGCAACCATGGCTTCGGTGGTGATCAGCAGACCAGCGATCGATGCCGCGTCCTGCAGAGCAGTACGGACAACTTTGGCAGGGTCGATGACGCCGAACTTGAACATGTCGCCATATTCTTCTGTTTGCGCGTTGAAACCGAACGACTTGTCATCGGACTCGCGGATTTTGCCAGCAACGACGGATCCGTCAACACCAGAGTTTTCAGCGATCTGACGCAGTGGCGCTTCGAGAGCCTTGCGCACAATGTTGATACCGATTGTTTGGTCAGCGTTTGCGCCTTCCAGATCAGCCAGTGTTTTCGCAGCCTGCACGAGTGCAACACCACCACCAACAACGATGCCTTCTTGAACCGCAGC
>DQCL01000046.1:7049-7717 GCA_003533975.1 Octadecabacter sp.
CCGTCGATGATTGTTGTTTCATCTTTGGTGATCGCAACGCGCTTGGCAGAACCCAGCATGTCGATTGTGACGTTCTCAAGCTTCATGCCGAGGTCTTCGGAAATCACTTGGCCGCCAGTCAGGATCGCGATGTCTTGCAACATGGCTTTACGACGATCGCCGAAACCAGGTGCCTTAACAGCTGCAATTTTCAGACCGCCACGCAGTTTGTTGACAACGAGTGTCGCCAAAGCTTCGCCTTCAACATCTTCAGCGATGATCAAAAGTGGCTTGCCAGACTGGATCACAGACTCGAGCAGTGGAACCATTGGCTGCAAGGAAGAAAGCTTCTTCTCGTGCAACAGGATGATTGCGTCTTCGAGTTCTGTCGTCATTTTGTCAGGGTTCGTAACAAAGTAAGGGGACAGGTAACCGCGGTCGAACTGCATGCCTTCAACAACGTCAGTCTCAGTTTCGAGACCTTTGTTTTCTTCAACAGTGATAACGCCTTCGTTGCCAACACGCTGCATAGCGTCTGCAATCTGGCCACCGATTTCAGATTCGCCGTTTGCAGAGATTGTACCAACCTTTGCAACTTCAGCGGAGTCAGCAACCGGACGTGCCGCGCCAACAATGGACTCAACAACTTTACCTGTCGCGAGGTCGATGCCGCGCTTCAGGTCCATCGG
>DQCL01000046.1:7773-8436 GCA_003533975.1 Octadecabacter sp.
TGTGCGCCCATGTTTTCGAACTTGTCTTCAAGCTCGATCTCTTTGGCAACAGAAACACCATCTTTGGTGATACGTGGTGCGCCGAAAGATTTTTCCAGCACTACGTTACGACCCTTTGGGCCAAGTGTAACTTTAACCGCATCCGCGAGGATGTTCACGCCAGTCAGCATACGGTTACGGGCGTCTGTCCCGAATTTTACGTCTTTAGCAGCCATTGATTAGCTCCCTTAAATTGAATTTCCGTAGGGCGGGATTTATCCCGCCACTGCCGCATCCTTTAGGACAGGATGCCCATGATGTCGGATTCTTTNNGTGCCGGACCATTTGCCAAACAGCACTTTGTCGCCAGCTTTAACAGCCATTGGGACAAGCTCGCCGCTGTCTTTACGTGCGCCTTCGCCCACGGAAATGATTTCGCCTTCGGCTGGTTTTTCTTTTGCTGCGTCTGGGATGATCAGGCCGCCAGCGGTCTTTTCTTCACCTTCTGTGCGGCGCACAAGAACGCGATCGTGAAGCGGAGTAAAAGCCATGTTTGAGGCTCCTTGCTTTGCAATTTCAATTCATTAAGCCCCCCAAGAACAATCGTGCGGGGCCATTAGCACTCACGTCATGCGAGTGCTAGCAGCGGATAGGTAGGCACCTCGAACATATGAGTCAACAGCC
>DQCL01000046.1:8447-8719 GCA_003533975.1 Octadecabacter sp.
CAGCCAGCCGCCTGCTATCTTGCCACCTTGCTGAATATGGACCTGCGCCGTAACTATTAAAGGGCATCACACAAGGAACCTTCCAGATGATCCGCGCTTTCGTTTTCCTGTTCATGACCATGCCCGCGATGGCATCCGCACTCTGCTCCGCCGAGGGGTTCGAAAACCTCATGGCCGCCGAAGACCTGGCCGAGCTGCACACCCTTTCTGCACAAACGCCTTTTGGCGCGGGCCTATATTGGACGGCTGAAAAGGACGGAACAGAGCTGGTG
>DQCL01000046.1:8772-8927 GCA_003533975.1 Octadecabacter sp.
CCGCGCCATGACGCCTTGCTCGCACGGGTCGCGCCCGACCTTGAAAGGTCTGACATCCTGCTGGTCGAAGCCACACTCGAAGATCAGGCTGCACTGCAAACCCAAATCGCCAACAACCCAGACATGATGATGATAACCAACGGCCCGTCCCTGAT
>DQCL01000198.1 GCA_003533975.1 Octadecabacter sp.
CCTCATCGGGTCATATGGAATCTGCATCGACATCTCTCGCACATGGTGGATTGGTGATGAAAAACCGCGCCCCGACATGATCGAAGCGATGAAGCACGCCGTGGAACACATTGAAACCAATATGCAAATGCTCAAACCTGGGGTGAACATTCAAGAGTTGTCCCGCAACACCCACGTGCTGCACGACAAGTACCAAAAACAAAAATACGGCTGCCTGATGCACGGCGTCGGCCTGTGCGATGAATGGCCGATGGTCGCCTACCCAGACAAGATGGTCGACGGTGCGTTTGATCACGAATTGGAAGCCGGAATGGTTCTTTGCGTCGAGGCCTTGGTCTCCCCCGAAGGTGGTGATTTCTCAATCAAGCTCGAAGATCAGGTTCTCATCACCGAAGATGGCTTTGAAAACCTCACCACCTACCCCCATGATGACGCATTGATGGGGCGCTAGGGAAATTCGATATACGCCAAAAGGCCGAAGTGATCCGCTCCCAATTGGGGCCGGACAGACAGTGCGCCCGTGCCCCCCGTTGCCAGAATATGATCAATGCCGAGGGGGTATCCAAACAAATCAAATGTCCGCAGGTTCGGCCCTACTCGTGCTGTGCCTGTCGCGGCCTCAAACCACGCAAGGCTACGCCCCGATGCCACCATATTGAAATCCCCGCCAACAAGGGTGACACCCCCCTCAATGGGGGCAAGGTTAGCAATTAAATCAATAGCATGCTGGCGCTGAGCATAGGGCCAAGGCCAATGCAAATGAACTGAAATTACGTGCACATCCCGTGCACCGATTTGGGTGACTGCGCTGGCAATTCCGGACCGCGTGCCACAGTCTTCACCGCGCAATTCAGTCTTGGACAGGATCGCCACCGCACCAACAGAATGGGCGTTGCACAGCAGTTGATGCGGATAGAGGTCGCGCAGCACCTCAAGCATCGGGACATTCACACGGCTCACTTCTTGTAGGGTAACGAAATCCGCACTGCTGGCGCGGATATCAGCCTCAAGCGGGGCACGGTCGCGCGGCAAAAACAGCATGTTCTTTTGATAAACTGCAACGTCAGCGCCCTGTTTGGGGCCTTCATGCAGCCAGCCCCCACCCCAGTGCCAAAACGCGACCAAACCCGCAGCCACCGCCAGAAATTGTGCCACCCGCCAGCGCCAGACCAATGCAGACACCAACAGGCAACCCACAAAGAGTACCGGTCGGAACACCGCCAAACTGTCCCCCAACCCATGCAAATCCCCTGCAAAGGACATCGCCAAAACCAACCCCGCCAGCACGACCAAAACATGTCCCGCAGTCTTTCGCATTTTCTCACCTTCCCGTGACGGCCCCGTCACACATCTTGCGCGTCCTATGACGCAGGTCCACCTTTGTCTCAACCAAAGGATTCTTTATGCCAACCGAACGATTCACATTTCCCGGTCACGGAGGGCAAAACCTGTCCGCCCGCCTCGATCTTCCCGAAGGTCCGCACCTCGCAACCGCGCTCTTCGCCCATTGCTTCACCTGCTCCAAGGATATCCCCGCAGCACGTCGAATTGCAGGGCGTCTATCTGCGATGGGCATCGCCGTTTTGCGTTTTGATTTCACAGGTTTGGGCCACTCTGAAGGTGAATTTGAGAATACAAATTTCACCACAAATGTGCAGGATCTTGTGGCAGCCAGTGCAGAACTTGCAAAACGCGACATGGCCCCATCGTTGCTCATTGGTCATTCCCTTGGCGGTGCGGCCGTTTTGAAGGCCACCTCGCACCTAGAAAACGTCCATGCAGTTGTCACCATCGGCGCTCCGTTTGACCCCGAACATGTGACCCATAATTTCGCCCATGCCCTGCCCCAAATCATGCGCGATGGCGTTGCCGAAGTGCGCTTGGGGGGGCGCTCATTCCGCATCTCCAACGATTTCCTCGAAGATGTCGCCAAAGGCAAACTCACGCCCGCCATCGCCAATCTCAACTCCGCTCTTTTGGTGTTGCACGGCCCACGCGACGAAACAGTCTCCATCGACAACGCCTCCGAGATCTTCCTCGCCGCCAAACACCCTAAAAGCTTTATAACATTAGACAATGCCGACCACCTGCTCTCGAAAGCCGAAGACGCTGAATACGCCGCTGACGTCATCGCGACCTGGGCAAAACGCTACATCGCCCTGCACCGCCCGGCGCCCCCCATCGGCACCCCAGAAGGTGTGCTCCGCGTCTCTGAAGCCGATCCGAAAGGGTTCCTGCAAGACGTCCAGTCCGGCCCCCACCACCTGCTTGCCGATGAACCCGCGGCCTACGGCGGCACCAACAAAGGCCTCACGCCTTATGGCCTCCTGTCGGCGGGCTTGGGCGCGTGTACCTCAATGACGATCCGCATGTATGCGCGGCGCAAAGGTTGGCCGCTATCCTCCGTCAGCGTCGACATCACGCACGATAAGGTCCACGGCCAAGACGCAGGATCTGACACCAGAACCAAGATCGACAGTTTCACCCGCACGATCACGCTCAACGGCGACCTCGATGAAACACAGCGCCAACGTTTGCTTGAAATTGCGGACCGTTGCCCCGTTCACCAAACGTTAGAACGCAGCAACCACATCAACACAAAACTCGCCTAACCCTTGTCTTTGTCTCGCAAATATCCTCCCCGAAGGGCCGATCAAAACAAGCACCGCATTCCCGCGATGGGCTCAGCCTAAAAACATGCACCAATCAAAAAAATGAGGCGTGCAGCTTTTGCTGCACGCCTCACTATTTTCTAACCGTTAGGTTGGTTTAGCCGCGGGCTTTGCCGACGAACTTCCAAACCGCTGGGATCAGAAGTGCAGCCAGTGCAAGCTTCATCAGATCGCCAATAACATAAGGCGTCAGGCCCCATTCCATTGTCTGCTCAAGGCCAGAAGTGAACTGGTGCAACCAGAAGACGCCCGGAACGTAAATCAGCACGTTCGCCATCAACAACGCGCCGGCCATGCCTTCAATCGTACGGTCCATGCCGCGACGTGCAGCCCAGCCGAGGTAAACAACAGCCAAAACGTAGCCAACCAAGTAGCCACCAGTGCCGCCCATCATGTATTCAATGCCATTCGCAGATGCGGAAGACGATGCAAACACATCAAAACCCAGCGCACCGATCAGCATGTAGCCAAAGATCGTCGCCAGACCCAAACGCGGGCCGTAAGACACGCCAATTGTCAGTACTGCAAACGTACCAAGCGTAATCGGAACCGGCGATGGGAACATCGGAACTTTAATTTTTGCAGCAACCGCCAACATCGCAATGCCGAGCACGACCAGAACGGCTTGTTTGATACGAAGGGCTGTGCCCTCGCTTGGACCAAAGGCTTCTGCCAAGGCTTGATTGTTCATTGTCATAGCCATTGTCGTGGCTCCTTTTTCCTAATTCGTTGCCTTAGACATGCCCTAGCGGAATCCTTTCTGCAAGGGCGAAGCGATTGTTCGCGCTAACACTTAACATACCACGTTGTGGACACGTAATCTTTACGTGGCCCAAGAACTGTCCACGTCACCGACCAGCAGCTCCATTCTGAGAAATCGTACCCGCCACGATACATATCTTCTCCGCAAAGATGCTCACTCGCCTGCCCTCCAATATTCGGATCAAAATCATGGAATGCACGGCCATCTTCAAAACTGACCAATATCTTCCCATGCTCCTCGGACCACAGATAGCTCCGTTCAGCTTGAAACCGTTGATCGCCAATGATCAATGCACCGGTTTCTGAATACAGTGCCCCCGTCGCGCTCAACGTAATCTCCGCCTGCCCTTCAAATCGGGACGTCGCATGCCCGCGCATATCCTCAATCGTGCGGGCGACGTCGTAGCTGCCAATAAAGTCCTCTAATTTCCTCAATTCCCCGCCGTCCCTTGTGACCATTGCCCAGTCCCTTTATGACGCCCTCATCTGCATTTGCACGTCAAGAAAAAGGCCATCTAACATGATCCCCCGTTATTCTCGCCCTGCCATGACCGACATCTGGGACCCCGCCACAAAGTTCCGCATTTGGTATGAAATCGAAGCGCACGCCTGTGACGCAATGGCCGATATCGGCGTCATCCCGCGCGAGAACGCGGACGCGGTCTGGAAGGCCAAAGACGTGGAATTCGACGTAGCCCGCATTGACGAAATCGAAGCCGTTACAAAACACGACGTTATCGCGTTTTTGACGCACCTTGCTGAACACGTCGGCTCTGACGAGGCCCGTTTCGTTCACCAAGGCATGACGTCCTCTGACGTTCTGGACACCTGCTTCAACGTACAACTTGTGCGTGCTGCTGACCTTTTGATCACGGATATCGAAGCCCTCCTCGCTGCGCTCAAGAAACGCGCGATGGAACACAAGATGACAGTTCGTGTTGGCCGCTCCCACGGGATCCACGCTGAACCAACGACAATGGGCCTGACATTTGCACGGTTTTATGCGGAAATGGACCGCAACCTTGCCCGTATGAAGGTCGCGCGCGACGAAATCTCAACCGGTGCTGTGTCTGGTGCGGTTGGCACCTTCGCCAACATCGACCCGCGCGTCGAAGAGCATGTCTGCGCCAAACTGGGCCTGTCCCCTGAACCAATCAGCACGCAAGTCATCCCGCGTGACCGTCATGCAATGTTTTTCGCCACGCTCGGCGTCATTGCGTCCAGCATCGAAAACGTCGCCACCGAAATCCGCCACATGCAGCGAACCGAAGTTCTTGAAGGTGCCGAGTTTTTCTCAATGGGTCAAAAAGGCTCAAGCGCGATGCCGCACAAGAAAAACCCAGTGCTGACAGAAAACCTCACGGGTTTGGCGCGTCTTGTGCGCATGACAGTCATCCCGGCGATGGAAAACGTCGCCCTCTGGCACGAGCGCGATATCTCGCACTCCTCTGTTGAACGCGGCATTGGTCCTGACGCAACCGTGACGCTTGATTTTGCTTTGAACCGCCTGACAGGTGTGATCGACAAGATGTTGATCTTCCCTGACAATATGCTCAACAATATGAACAAATTCCCGGGTCTGGTGATGTCCCAGCGCGTTCTTTTGGCGCTGACACAAGCAGGCACATCCCGCGAAGATGCCTACGCGATGGTGCAACGCAATGCGTTGAAAGTATGGGAAGAACGCACCGACTTCCGCGAAGAACTGCTCGCAGACAAAGACGTCGTCGCAGCGCTTGGCGTTGATGCGATCAACGAGAACTTCAATCTCGATTATCACACCAAACACGTGGACACGATTTTTGCCCGCGTGTTCGGCAAAGACGCGTAAATCCCACAAAGAAACCTCTATGGGCCCCCGCTAAGGCCCATAGATGGTCGCCCTTTAGGCGGCCGTCTTGTGCGCAGCATGCTCCGCTGACTGTTTTTGGCGCGCCGCAATCGCCATGACCGCATACTTATGCCCATCATCATCGTTCTGGTATGGTTCACCCAGCAATTCAGCACCGTAGCCAAGCCGCTTAAGCGCACGTAAAAGCCAAAGATTTGATAATGAAATCAACGTGTCCGCGCCTTCTTTGTTGGCCATGTCGATCAAACCTCCGACGATCAGATCAAGACACTGGGTGCGCACCCGCATGGATTTAACCTCGGGCGAGATCACCAAACGCGTACATTCCCAGACCTTCGGGCTTTCGATCACATCATCCAGCAAATTGCTCGGGATGGAGTCCAGCTTTCCCGTCATGGCATCTTTAAGCATGTAGGTGTGGTCGCCCCACTGCGCCGCAGTGGACATCGCACGCGCCCCCGCGAGAACGTTCCCATCGTCATCCAAAACAAGCGAATAACGCGCCATAGGGTTGTCGTATTGATCCATTTCAACTTCGGCATTGTGAGGAATTTGCCAGTGCAACGCATCGACAAAGAACTGCTTTCGTAAACTCAAGTAGTCAAAAAATGCAGGCCCGTGAAGATGAACGTGTGACAATTCAAACGTGATGTTTTCCATTGGTACTCTCCTTTTTGGAGAGTCCATTTAGCGCCGAGATCATTCTATTGTTAACTGCAAATCTGATGTGCAGGCAGAATAATTATCCTTGCCACGAAAAATACAAAAGTTAACCTTTTGTTAACAAATTCAAAAGGTTCAAATCAGGCCAAATTCTCCAACCATTGCAGCGGCTTGTGCAGATGTCTGTGCACCAAGTTTCGTTTTTGCATTCTTCAGGCGCTGTTTAACTGCCCCTTCTGAAACGCCCAATGTATAGGCGATCTGCTTTAGCCGCAGCCCTTCTTTCACCATTCTCAACGCTTCAAGTTCTGCTTTTGTCAGATTCGTAGGGGGCGCTTTGGCACGGTGCAAGTTCAAGACATAGGCGTATAGCGCGTTCATCTCATCGCGTTCAAACTCGCGATCGGACCGCGCGAATGTCCCAAAAGACCGCTGGCCTTCGCGATTGCCATCAAAGCACGCAACCGCCACACCATACCGCAAGCCAAACGTCTGCGCCTGTTGGAAGACCCGCATCGGATCAGGCAAATCAATGTCCCCCCACGCGATTGCGCCGGTGTTCGCGTAGCTCCAACGAATAACTGGATCATGCAACATAAAGCGGTGCGTCGTGTAATGATCAACCCAAGGGGCCGGAAGCGCATTAACTTCCTCTAACGGAAAAGCGAACCCCACGCGCAAGGCGATGTAATAGCCAGACTTGGCAACTGCATGCACATCTTCCGGGGACTTTACCTCAAACAAACGTGGCCCTTTCAACGGAGACCAAGGACAAACAATCCTATCAATACGACCTAATATCGCGTAAGCAAAAAAGTAGCTTGATGCCTTATCTTATTCGCACTGCGATAGAACAGGCAACCACAAAGCGAGTTGGGGGAACCATGGTAGATACGAATAAAGTCAAAATGCTTCTGGAAAGCGTCGAAAAATTGGCGGCGTCTGGCTTTGCAATCGCGTTCCATATTCGGCTGTCCTCCCCCGAGCTCTTGTTGCAGACATACCCAAAAGAATGGACTGACCACTATTCCGAAAAAGGTTATGTTTTGGTTGACCCAATTGTGCGCTGGGGGTTTTCCGAGACTGGCGCAATCCGTTGGTCAGACCTGGCCGATCAAGATGATAACAACATTTTAGGGCAATCGGCTGCCTACGGCATGGTTTATGGCGTCGCAATTGGCGTCCAAGCAAACAACAGCCAGAGCATGGCCGGCTTTTCACGCCCGGACCGCGAATACACGGACGCTGAAATTTCTCAACTGACCCAGTGCACGCAAGCCCTTCACGACCTGACTACCTCGAACGAAAACATGGGTGCAGAATTGCGCGAAGATCTGATACAGCTCGCCTCAAAGTTTGCGCGATAGCCCACAACTATACAGCGACCACCCTGAAGATCTAATGCGGTTTTTCATTCTCTTTTTACCCCCAATTTACGTCACGTAACTTTCAGCCATAGCACCAATGATGGCCTGCGTTCGTGACGCCATTAATCCCCTGTTCATCTTAAGCACCTAATCAAAGGTTCACCCCTTAAGGAGCGTGCTTTTATGGCCGGCCCAACGTCCCCCACCGCAGCCCGTGACCTGCCCCAATCCCGCAAAGCCGCGATGGTCGTACAACTTTTGTTAAGCGAAGGTGGCGACCTTCCCCTGTCCCAGCTCCCCGAAGCGGCGCAAGCGCGCCTCACCCGCGAACTCGGCGCACTTAACATCATCGACAAAGCGACACTGAACAGTGTCGCACAAGAATTCGCCCGTGAACTTTCAGATGTCGCCCTCACCCCCCCCGGAAGCTTTGAAGCAGCTCTAAGGGCTCTCGACGGGCGCATTTCCACGGGCACCGTTGCGCGCTTGCGCGAAGAAATGGCGGCGCAAGCTGGAAGCGATCCCTGGAACATCCTGCTTGAGCTTTCACCAGAAGAGATGTTGCCAATCACAGAGGCCGAAAGCCCAGAAATATGCGCCATCCTCCTCTCAAAGCTTCCGACACAAAAAGCGGCTACACTCTTGGGCCTCATGCCAGGCGACCGCGCCCGTTACATTGCTTTTGCAATGTCACGCACCACCAACGTCAAAGCCGAGGCCATTACACGTATTGGCGCGGGCCTCGCCAGCCACTATTGCGGCGCAACCCTGCCCGCCTTTACCGACAGCGCAGAATCCCGCATCGGTGCGATCCTGAACTCGACCCCCGCAGTCACCCGTGACCAGGTGCTTGATGGCCTCCTGTCCCAAGACCCCACCTTCGGGGAAGGCGTACGCAAAGCGATCTTTACCTTTGCCGACATCTCTACGCGCCTTGCCTTGCCAGACGTACCCAAGGTTCTGCGCAATATCGACCAAGCAGACCTCGTGCGCGCCCTCGCTTCGGCCACCGAAACCGGTGGCGTATTGGCCGTATCCGCCGCGCATCTTCTCGACAACATGTCGACACGCATGGCCGATAACCTACGCGAAGAAATGAGTGAGGTCGGCAAAATCAAACCATCAGATGGTGAAAATGCCCAAACCGCCGTTGTCACCGCAATTCGTGCCGCGGCTGATGCGGGAACCATCGTGTTGATCGCCGAAGACGACGATGAAGAAGATTAAAGGACTGGCATCACGCTGATCACGGGCCTAGCATCCCGATATGTTAGATCCAAAGAACCCCGCACGCCGTTGGCATGATATGGGCGGCGACACCGCCGGTCCCATTCCTGATCTGGAAACGCCTGACGAGAACCACGACTTTTCCCTTTGGGAAAAACGCGTTGACGCACTGATGATCATCGGTGCCGCCAAAGGTTACTTCACTGTCGACGGCCTGCGCCGTGTCCTTGAAGACATGGGCGAAGACGCCTTTGAAAAGATGACCTATTACGAACGCTGGATTGCATCGATCAACCAGAACCTCATTGAGGGCGGCGCCTACACCACGTCAGATCTCGCAGAAAAAATGGCCGCGATCAGCGCACGTGGCGAAACCTACGGCGATGCGAGCAGCCAATCATGACTCACTTCGTCCGCGTGAAACCCATGATGCCACCGGGGCATGTCCGCACCCCGATTTATCTGCGTGGCAAGGTCGGTGAAATTGAGCGCTCCCTCGGGGAGTTCCCAAATCCGGAAGACCTCGCCTATGGACAGCCCGCCACGGCCAAACCGCTTCACCGCGTGCGCTTCACTATGGCGGAAATCTGGGGCGCCGACGCTGAAAACCCGAACGACACGCTGGATGCAGAAATCTACGAACACTGGTTGGAGCCCGCCGATGCCACATGACCATCACGACAACGATCACCTTAGCCCATCAGGTCACCCCTACCGCGCCGATGACGACACTGACCTAAGCTACTGGCAAACAATGGAAATCGCCGTGCGCGAACTTCTGGTGGAAAAAGGCATCACGACCTCTGCCGAAATCGCGGGTCAGATCGAAACGATGGATGCCCGCACGCCCAGCAATGGCGCGCAGGTTGTTGCGCGCGCGTGGACGGACCCTGACTTTCACGCGGCCCTGATACAGGACGCGTCCGCAGCGACGCGCGACATGGGTTTTGACATTGGCCCGCTCAAATTGATCGCAGTCGAAAACACCGACGACATTCACAACATGATCGTCTGCACCCTGTGTTCCTGCTACCCCCGCAACCTGCTCGGCCTGCCGCCTGATTGGTACAAGTCCCGCGCCTATCGCAGCCGCACCGTTCGCGAACCACGCTCTGTTCTGGCGGAATTTGGGGTGACTTTGCCGGAAAGCACAAAAGTGCGCGTTCACGACAGTACCGCTGACATGCGCTACATTGTCATTCCAAAACGCCCGCAAGAAACTGATAACATGACACAAGCTGAACTCGCCGCCCTCGTTACACGCGACAGCATGGTCGGCACGGGGCTCGCAAAGACGCCCTAACGCAGAACCGCAGACGCCATCACAGCACCTGGTCCGGGTTCTTGCACGATCACGACAACAGGCGAATCGCCCGAAATCGTGACATTCATACTCAGGTCGCCAGACCCGCTCCACTCTCCAACCGCACTCCACTGGGTGACGATATTGGAATAGGTCAACGTGCGCCCTGCGTTTTCACCGCGGCGCACATCCACCGTTTCTTCAGGGCTAAAGCGAATGAGCTGAACAACAGTCCCGTTGCCCAGCGCTTGCGCGGTTTGCCCCGATATTCGCAACTGGTTGCCGGACCGTTGCAAAGAAATGCGCGTACCAGTCGGGCGCGCGCTATGTGTCCGGATCAAGCGCCCCACATCCATCGGCTTTGCACCAATCACATGGTCCACGCCGCCAATCACCATCTGCGGCGTATAAATTGAGCTGGCCCCCGCAGCCCGCGCGTAATTTTGCTGGCGTCGCGTATGCGCAGGATCCGCAAAAATATCGGCCCACCCAATATAGTCCCAATAATCAACATGAAGCGCCAATGCGATCACGTCAGACTGTCCAGCCAGATCATGCAGAATTTCATCTGCTGGCGGGCAACTGGAACAGCCCTGCGATGTATAAAGTTCAATCACCGTTGGGCCATCCGCGACTGCGGGGGACCCCATTGCAAAGCAAGTAGCGAGGGCGGACAAAGTTGCAGCAAAGGTCTGGCGCATGGGGATTCCTGATAAAGTTATCATTTCCTAACCCAGCCAGACGCGCCTGACCAATCAAGCGTTTGCGATGGAATTGTTACAATCGCATAGTAGCAACAGACATGTTGTGAATGATGCGCCCAAAAGCCATCGCAAAACCGAGCAAAACAAAGCTTGGTTTCCTTTGCCAACATTGCGTAGCCTAACAAAATAGACGTCCCCACTTTCACTCGGAGAGACAAAATGCCCATCACAGTTGGACACGACAGCGCCAAAACGCGCAAAACCCTCAAAGTCGGCGACCAGTCGCTCGCGTATTACTCCATTCCTGCCGCGACGGATGCTGGCCTTGGTGACTTTTCCAAACTGCCCGCCGCCCTAAAAGTGGTGCTGGAAAACATGCTGCGTTTTGAAGATGGCAAAACCGTTACTGTTGACGACATCAAAGCCTTTGCCGAATGGGCAACGAACGGCGGCAAGAACCCGCGCGAGATCGCCTACCGCCCTGCCCGCGTGTTGATGCAGGATTTCACCGGCGTTCCGGCCGTTGTTGATTTGGCGGCAATGCGCGACGGGATTGTCGCCCTTGGTGGTGACGCCCAGCAGATCAACCCGCTTAATCCGGTAGACCTCGTGATCGACCATTCGGTTATGATCGACGAATTTGGTAACCCGCGTGCGTTCCAGATGAACGTGGACCGCGAATATGAACGCAACCTTGAACGTTACACGTTCCTGAAATGGGGCCAGTCCGCGTTTTCCAACTTCCGCGTTGTTCCGCCCGGCACTGGCATTTGCCACCAAGTGAACCTCGAATACCTCAGCCAAACAATATGGACGGACAAGGACCAAAACGGCGAAGACGTCGCCTACCCTGACACACTCGTCGGCACAGACAGCCACACAACGATGGTCAATGGCGTCGCCGTTCTGGGATGGGGCGTTGGCGGGATCGAAGCCGAAGCCTCGATGCTCGGCCAGCCGATTTCCATGCTGATCCCCGAAGTCGTCGGCTTCAAACTGACGGGCGCAATGATGGAAGGCACGACAGGCACCGACCTCGTGCTGAAAGTCGTCGAAATGCTGCGCGCCCACGGCGTTGTGTCCAAGTTTGTTGAATTTTATGGCGAAGGCCTCGACACCCTGCCGCTGGCCGACCGCGCCACAATCGCAAACATGGCACCGGAATATGGCGCAACATGTGGCTTCTTCCCGATCGACGGTGAAACCCTGCGCTACCTGCGCAACACAGGCCGCGACGAAGACCGTATTGCCTTGGTCGAAGCCTACGCCAAAGAGAACGGCTTCTGGCGCGGGGCCGACTACGACCCTGTTTACACCTCCACGCTTGAACTCGACATGGGCACCATCGTCCCAGCGATCTCCGGCCCGAAACGTCCACAAGACTACGTGGCCCTGGACAACGCGCAGGTCGAATTTCGACGTGAAATGGAAGAGACATTCAAGCGCCCGCTGCACAAAGAAGTCCCCGTCGCCGGCGAAGATTACACAATGGAATCAGGCAAGGTCGTCATTGCCTCCATCACGTCCTGCACCAACACCTCGAACCCCTACGTGATGATTGGCGCGGGCCTTGTGGCACGCAAAGCCGCAGCCCTTGGCCTCACGCGTAAGCCTTGGGTGAAAACATCCCTTGCCCCTGGGTCGCAAGTCGTCTCCGCCTATCTGGAAGCCGCCGGCTTGCAGTCGGACCTCGATGCGCTTGGTTTCAACCTTGTGGGGTACGGCTGCACAACCTGCATCGGCAACTCCGGCCCGCTGCAAACGGAAATCAGCGCAGCGATCCACGAAGGCGACCTCGTGGCGACGTCCGTTCTGTCTGGCAACCGCAACTTTGAAGGCCGCATTTCACCTGACGTGCGCGCCAACTACCTCGCCTCACCGCCCCTTGTGGTCGCCTACGCGATTGCGGGCACGATGGACATCAACCTCGCGTCCCATCCACTAGGTAACGACAAGGACGGAAACCCTGTTTACCTGAAGGACATTTGGCCGACGACTGCTGAAATCGCTGAAATGGTTGAGAAAACCGTGACCCGTGAAGCGTTCCAATCCAAATACGCAGACGTGTTTAAAGGCGATGAAAAGTGGCAAAGCGTAGATACCACAGATGCCGAAACCTATGACTGGCCTGCGCAGTCCACCTACATCCAGAACCCGCCCTACTTCCAAGGCATGTCCAAAGAACCTGGCGTTATTTCCAACATCAAGGGTGCCAAGGTGCTGGCGGTATTGGGCGACATGATCACCACCGACCACATCTCACCTGCGGGGTCATTCGCCGAAAGCTCTCCGGCGGGGCAATACCTGATCGAACGTCAGGTGCCTGTGCGCGAATTCAATTCCTACGGATCACGCCGTGGTAACCACGAAGTCATGATGCGCAGCACCTTCGCCAACATTCGCATCAAAAACGAAATGTTGAACGGCGTCGAAGGCGGCTACACCAAAGG
>DQCL01000059.1:0-213 GCA_003533975.1 Octadecabacter sp.
TTCGCCTTGAGATAGGCCGTCTGGTACGCGATCAGCGCGTAAGCGGCCGCGTGGGACTTGTTGAAGCCGTATCCCGCGAATTTCGCCACTAGCTCGAAGATGTATTCGGCCCGGCCTTTGTCGACCCCGTTGGCCACGGCGCCCTGGACGAAGCGAACCCGCTGCTTGTCCATCTCCGCCTTGATCTTCTTACCCATCGCCCGGCGCAGCAGG
>DQCL01000059.1:240-2712 GCA_003533975.1 Octadecabacter sp.
ATCTGCATCACCTGCTCCTGGTAAATAATGACGCCGTATGTCTCGGCCAGGATGGGTTCGATCATGGAATGGAGGGTCTCGATTTCCTCCTTGCCGTGCTTGCGGTTCACGAAGGTCTCGATGTTGTCCATCGGTCCTGGCCGGTACAGCGCGACCATGGCGATGATGTCTTCGAACCGGTCGGGCTTGAGCTTGCGCAAGGCATCGCGCATGCCCAGGCTTTCCAACTGGAAAACGCCGACGGTCTCGCCGCGCTGAATGAGTGCGAAGGTTCTGGTATCGTCGAGTGGGATCTTCGACGGATCGATCTCGGTTCCGGCCTGCGCGATGAGCCTCTGGGCCGTGTCGATGACCGTGAGGGTCTTGAGACCGAGAAAATCGAACTTCACCAGCCCCGCCGCCTCGGCCCATTTCATATTGAATTGCGTGGCCGGAAGCTGAGCACGCGCGTCCCGGTAGAGCGGGACGAGCTCGGTCAAGGCCCGGTCGGCGATGACGACGCCTGCGGCATGGGTCGAGGCGTGCCGGTAGAGCCCTTCGAGACGCTGTCCGATATCCAGGAGCTTCGCGACGATCGGCTCATTGTCGCGTTCCTCCTGCAGGCGCGGTTCGCCGGCAATGGCCTGCGGCAGCGTCACCGGGTTCGCGGGATTCATGGGGACGAGTTTGCAGAGCCGGTCCACCTGGCCATAGGGCATTTGCAGCACTCGGCCGACGTCGCGCAGCACCGCGCGGGCCTGGAGGGTGCCGAAGGTGATGATCTGCGCCACCCGGTCCGCGCCGTAGCGGTCGCGTACATAGGTGATGACCTCGTCGCGGCGGTCCTGGCAGAAATCGATATCGAAGTCGGGCATGGACACACGTTCAGGGTTCAAGAACCGCTCGAACAGCAACGAATAGCGCAAGGGATCAAGGTCGGTAATCAGCAACGCATAAGCCACCAACGACCCCGCACCGGACCCACGGCCCGGTCCCACGGGAATGTTGTTGTCCTTGGACCATTTGATGAAGTCCGCAACGATCAGGAAGTAGCCAGGGAACCCCATGCCTTCAATGATGCCAAGTTCAAATTCCAGCCGCGCTTCGTACTCCGCCACATCCGCCGCATGGGGAATAATCGCCAGACGGTCCTTAAGGCCCGCTTCGGCCTGACGGCGCAGTTCCGCGACTTCATCATCGGCAAATTTCGGCAAAATCGGATCGCGTTTGTAGACCTTGAATGCGCACCGCTTGGCGATCTCAACCGTATTGGCGATGGCCTCTGGGAGGTCCGCAAACAGAGCGACCATTTCTTCTTGCGACTTGAAATAGTGCTGCGGTGTAAGGCGGCGGCGCGGCTCGTTCTGGTCCACGTAGGCCCCGTCCGCGATACAGATCAGCGCATCGTGCGCTTCGTAGATCGCGGCCTTCGGGAAATAAACATCGTTGGTCGCGACTAACGGCAAATCCATTGCATAGGCCATTTCCACAAGGCCTCGCTCTGATAAAAGCTCTGCCTCGGGCAAGCCACCGTCAACCGGATGGCGTTGCAATTCCACATACAAGCGATCCGGAAATGTAGCCGCCAATTGGGTCATTAACGCTTCAGCCGCTGGTCGCTGCCCTGCCCGCAGCAGTCGCCCTACAGGTCCATCCGGCCCACCTGATAGACAGATTAAACCGTCTGAATGCTTGACTAAATCGTCGAGTGAAACCTGCGGCAACTCCCCGTTCGCATCCAAATACGCGCAGGAATTAAGCTTCATGAGGTTTAGGTAGCCCGCCTCATTTTGTGCCAGAAAAACCAAGGGCGCTGGCGGCTCGCTGCGGCGGCCGGGTTCAACCGTCCCCAGCCCCAAATCAACCTGACACCCGATAATAGGTTGCACGCCAGACTTTGCTGCGTACTCAGAAAACTCCAACGCACAAAACAGGTTATTGGTGTCCGTAACGGCCACGGCAGGCATCCCCGCCTTTTCCGCGAGGCCGCTTAGCGTTTTCACGGGAACCGCCCCTTCAAGAAGCGAATATTCCGTGTGTGTGCGCAGATGTATGAATCGCGGATCAGCCATGATGAGTACCCTAGCTGGGGCGCGATACAGGTTAAAGCGCTGATCTGGGTTGAGGTCGCCCACGACCCTCAAATATCAAACTTAGCTTTTGTGCCAACTATATTGACGACAGCCCAAAACGGCGACAGAATCCCTCCATGCCCAGAGACCTCAATGCCATCTTTGCCACTTTGTCAGACCCAACGCGCCGCGCCGTGATTGAGCGATTGGCCAAGGGACCTGCGAGCGTTTCAACCCTCGCAAGCGACTACGATATCGCATTGCCCACGTTCATGCGTCACCTCAAAATTCTAGAATCCAGCGGCCTCGTGCGCTCCGTTAAAAAGGGGCGCGTTCGCACCTGCCACATCGAAGCCGCCCCCATGATTGAGCTGCAAGGCTGGCTCGAATGGCAGCGCCGCGTTTGGGAGGGGCAGATGGA
>DQCL01000059.1:2761-11981 GCA_003533975.1 Octadecabacter sp.
CCAATAAAAACATGAATTTACACATTCAATCGCGGACCCAACCAACCAATTTCGCGATTCTTAAGAATGTCTTACAGCGCCATCATGAGGGCCTAGGGGGTTGCCAAACGGTGTTTTGTTCGCTTTGATCTTCCCCAGCGCAGGGTCTACGCCGCATCGACCCGTGCACCAGAACCAACTTGGTACCGCGGCAGAGCAATTTCATGAATGTATCGTTTCTTCTCAACGGAGAGACCGTGGATGTGGACACCCACCCCACACAAACCCTGCTCGACTGGCTGCGTGAACAGCGCCACCTCACAGGCACCAAAGAAGGCTGCAATGAGGGCGACTGCGGCGCGTGCTCGGTGATGGTGACAGACCAAAACGGCGCGCGCACTTTGAACGCCTGCATTCTGTTTATGCCGCAACTCCAAGGTAAGGCGGTACGTACTGTCGAAGGGCTCGCAGCTCCTGACGGAAACCTGCACCCCGTTCAGCAAGCAATGATCGACAACCACGCCAGCCAATGCGGTTTCTGCACACCCGGTTTTGTGATGTCGATGGCGACAGGCCACCTGAACGGGCGCACCGACCACGATGATATCCTTGCGGGCAATCTTTGCCGCTGCACGGGATACGCCCCGATCATCCGCGCGGCCAAAGCCAGTGAAGGGGCTCCCGTCCCTGATCACATGCGCGACACGCCTCTTCACCTAGACGCGAAGGCGCAAATTCCAGCACCAGAAACGAGTGATGCTCTCGCGGAGTGGTACATAGCGCATCCCAATGGAACCCTCATCGCAGGCGCGACAGATGTTGGGCTTTGGGTCACCAAACACTTCACCGATCTCACCGATGTGGCGTTTCTAAACCGCTGCACGGATCTGCAACAGATCGACGACCAAGGTGACACACTCCGCATCGGCGCGGCTGCCACCATGACGGATGTATTGGCGGCGATGCGGGACTTGCACCCGTCCTACGCAGAGATGATCCGCAGGTACGGGTCCGAACAGGTGCGCAACGCGGCAACCATCGGCGGCAACATCGCCAATGGCTCCCCCATCGGGGACAATCCGCCTGCTTTGATTGCCCTCGGTGCTACGCTGCATCTGCGACAGGGTGATACGCGCCGCGACATGCCAATTGAGGATTTCTTCATCGCCTACGGCAAGCAAGACCGCCAATCCGGTGAATTTGTTGAGGCCGTAACGATCCCCAAGTCAGCACCCGCATTGCGCTGCTACAAACTCTCCAAACGGTTCGACCAAGACATCTCTGCGGTCTGTGGCTGTTTCAATGTGACCGTAGAAGACACCAAAATCACCGCAGCACGTATCGCGTTCGGCGGCATGGCAGGAACGCCCATGCGCGCAGCCTTGCTAGAGGCTGCGCTGGTCGGACGCCCTTGGGCGTTCGATACTCTGCAAGCCGCAGCGGCAAAACTGACGGAAGACTTCCACCCCATGAGCGACATGCGCGCCTCTGCCGCCTACCGCATGGAAGCCGCCCAAGGCCAATTGCTCCGGTATTTCGATGACATCAATGGCAATGAAACGAACGTTCTGGAGGTGCGCGCATGAGCGTTTCAAAACCCCTCCCCCATGACGCCGCAAAACTCCATGTCACAGGAACCGCGCGCTATGTCGATGATGTTCCGATGCCAACCGGCACACTGCATCTCGCGTTCGGCACAAGCACGATCGCACGTGGTACGCTCAAATCGGTGAACCTTGAAAATGTTAAGAATGCACCGGGTGTTGTAGCGGTCCTTAGGGCAAGCGACCTGCCCTTCGCCAATGACGTGTCCCCCTCAATTCATGACGAGCCGCTGTTGTCAGACGGGTCCGTTCACTATGTCGGACAACCAATCTTTCTGGTTGTCGCACGAACCCATCTGCAAGCTCGTTTCGCCGCACGGCAAGGTGAGATTTCCTATATCGAAGAAACGCCGATTTTAAGCATTGAAGACGCGCTTGCCGCTGATACGCGTTTCGAAGAAGGCCCACGTGTGTACACTAAGGGCGATGTCGATGCCGCTCTGACCTCCGCCCCTAATCGCCTTCAAGGGCAGTTTGAAATGGGTGGGCAAGAACACTTCTACCTCGAAGGTCAAGCAGCCCTCGCCCTGCCGCAAGAAGGCGGCGATATGGTGGTGCATTCTTCAACCCAACACCCGACGGAAATTCAGCATAAAGTGGCTGACGCACTGGGCGTTGAGATGCACGCCGTGCGCGTTGAAATTCGCCGTATGGGGGGTGGGTTTGGCGGCAAGGAAAGCCAAGGTAACGCCCTTGCGGTGAGCTGTGCAATTGTGGCCCGCCTGACGGGGCAGCCCTGCAAGATGCGCTATGATCGCGATGACGATATGACGATCACCGGAAAGCGCCACGATTTTCGAATTGATTATGATGTCGGCTATGACGCGAGCGGACGCCTGACAGGTATCGATTTCACCCATTATACGCGCTGCGGTTGGGCGCAGGACTTGTCCCTTCCCGTCGCGGATCGTGCCATGTTGCACGCGGACAATGCCTATCTATTGCCCGCTGCGCGCATCACATCACACCGCCTGAAAACCAACATGCAAAGCGCCACCGCCTATCGTGGGTTTGGTGGCCCGCAAGGGATGTTGGGGATCGAGCGGGTTATGGACCACGTCGCGCATGCGTTGGGCAAGGACCCAGCCGAAGTGCGGCGGGTGAATTACTATGCCGCCCCCGATGCACTAAGCGGGTCGTCAGAGGGAAAGCCGGGAACTGGTCGGCGCTACCGTGGTGCGCATTCGCCCAGCCCGGAGGCCGATAATACGACGCCCTACGACATGGAAGTCACCGACTTCATCCTTCACGAAATGACTGAAAAGCTGCTTGCAGACGCGGACTATGAAGGCCGAAAAGCAGCTGTAAGCGAATGGAACGCCAACCATGCGACCCTCAAGAAAGGGATCGCCTTCAGTCCGGTGAAGTTTGGCATTTCATTTACGTTGACGCACCTAAACCAAGCCGGCGCGCTGGTGCATGTGTATCAAGACGGATCAATCCAGCTGAACCACGGTGGCACTGAGATGGGGCAAGGGCTGTTCCAAAAGGTGGCGCAGGTCGCGGCGGCGCGGTTCGGGGTGGATGTCAGTGCTGTTAAGATTACCGCGACGGATACTGGCAAGGTGCCAAATACCTCTGCGACTGCAGCATCAAGCGGGACAGATTTGAACGGCATGGCCGTGCAGAACGCCTGCGATACTATTCGCGACCGGATGGCGGAATGTCTAGGTGGGCTGCATGGCATTGCGACTGAGGATGTTGTGTTCCGCGATGGGTTGGTCGTTGTTGGCGATGTGGAAATGTCGTTCGCTGACGCTGCCAAGACCGTTTATGAAAACCGCATCAGCCTGAGCGCAACGGGGTTCTATAAAACCCCCGAAGTTGCATGGGACAGGATTGCTGGCAAAGGCCGTCCGTTCTTCTATTTCGCCTATGGTGCATCACTTTCCGAAGTCGTGATCGACACATTAACCGGTGAAAACCGCCTGTTGCGTGTGGACATTCTGCATGACGCAGGTGCGTCGTTAAACCCTGCGTTGGACATTGGCCAAATTGAGGGTGGTTTCGTGCAAGGCGCGGGATGGTTGACCACCGAAGAACTCGTCTGGGACGACGCGGGCCGCTTGCGCACACACGCGCCCAGCACGTACAAAATTCCCGCCTGTTCCGACCGCCCAGAGATTTTCAACGTCTCGCTTTGGGATGGTGAAAACCGCGCGGAAACGGTTTATCGTTCAAAGGCGGTGGGTGAACCGCCATTTATGCTTGGAATTTCAACGCATATGGCTTTGGCAGATGCATGTGGCGCTTGCGGTTCAACCTATCCGGATTTGCAAGCCCCCGCGACGGCGCAAGAAGTCTTGCAAGCCGTCAAGAGAACCCGCGCATGAGCCAGAATGAAGACCAATTCATTGCGGTGACAGTTGGTGGAGTCAAAGGCTCTGCACCGCGTGAAGTTGGGGCTGTCATGCGTGTTTGGTCGGACCGTCAGGACGGGTCTATCGGTGGCGGGGCGCTGGAATATGAAGCGACAAAAATTGCTCGGCAAATGTTGCTCGACAACATCGTGCAGACGCGCAGGACTATGCCCCTTGGCCCCGATTTAGGCCAGTGTTGCGGCGGTGTCGTAACGCTCGATTTCGTCCGTAATGCTCTTGTGCTCGAACCGACCCTACCACCACTTTGGATATGGGGCGCAGGTCATGTAGGTCGCGCAATTGCACGCGTTATGGCGCCGTTTGAAGATCGCCAAATCACACTGATCGACACCACAGTTGAGCGCATGCCGGATACTCTTCCGGTTACAGTCGCCCCCCTCGTGGCCGCTGACCCAGTTCGTGTGGTCCCCCATTCGCCCGATGACGCCGATCACGTTATTCTGACCTATTCCCACGCCCTTGATCTGTCGCTCTGTGATGCCCTACTGCGTCACGGTTTCGCCAGCGCAGGCTTGATCGGCTCAGCGACGAAATGGGCACGGTTTCGATCAAAACTTGCCTCAATGGGGCACACGTCAGCACAAATTTCACGCATTGCTTGTCCCATCGGGGATCCGAGCTTTGGAAAACACCCGCAAGCCATTGCCGTAAGCGTTGTGGCCGCGCTAATCTCTGCTTCGGCGGACGGGGAAATACGCCAGAGGATAGGGGAACGCACAGGATGACCGAACCGTTAATGAAGCTCGAAGGGCTGACCAAAGCCTACCCAGGAGTTGTCGCAAATTCCGATGTTTCTTTCGAAATTGAAGCTGGCGAAGTGCACGCGTTGCTGGGCGAAAATGGCGCGGGTAAATCCACCTTGGTCAAAACGATCTACGGATTGGTCAAGCCGGATACAGGCACGATGACGCTGGACGGAAAGCCATTTACACCAGCCGAACCACGCGCTGCACGCGCAGCCGGTATCGCGATGGTATTCCAGCATTTTTCACTGTTCGAAGCTTTGGATGTTGCCGAAAACGTGGCGCTTGGGATGGAAAATCCACCCCCGATGAGCGCCCTCGCCCAGCGCATCAAAGAAGTGTCAGAGACCTATGGTTTGCCGCTTGATCCGTCGCGTATCGTGGGTGATCTGAGCGCGGGTGAACGCCAGAGGGTCGAAATTATTCGCTGCCTTTTACAGGACCCCAAGGTGCTGATTATGGATGAGCCGACGAGCGTTTTGACGCCTCAGGAAGTCGATATTCTGTTCGAGACCCTGCGCAAGTTGAAGTCCGAAGGCACAGCGATTTTGTATATTTCCCATAAGCTTGAGGAGATCCGTGCACTATGTGACCACGCTACGGTTTTGCGCCTTGGCAAAGTCGTAGGCACATGCGTTCCGCGCGACACCTCGGCACGGGAAATGGCAGAGCTGATGGTTGGTGGAACGCTCCACGTTCCAGAACGCGAAGCTGGTGAGACTGGTGAAACATTGATGCAAATCAATGGCCTGTCCGCCCCCTCACCCGCAGAATTTGGCACCTCGTTGAAGGATATCACGCTCGAAATTCGCGCTGGAGATGTCATCGGGATTGGTGGCGTGGCGGGGAATGGGCAGGATGAATTGCTTGGGGCGTTGTCGGGCGAGATTAGGGTTGGAGCGGGGCAAGTTGCCTTTATGGGGCAAGACATTGGTCAGCTGCCACCAGATGCGCGACGCACGCTTGGAATTTGCGCGGCACCGGAGGAACGCATGGGCCATGCGGCGGCGCCTGATATGTCCCTTACGGAGAACGCGGCCCTGACGGCACGCAAACGTAAAGCACTGACAAAAAAGGGTTTTATCGACTGGGGCAAGACGCGGGATTTCGCGAAAGAGATCATCGAACGCTTTGATGTGCGCACGCCGGGCCCGGGCAATGCGGCGCGGTCTTTGAGTGGTGGGAACCTGCAAAAGTTCGTCATCGGACGTGAAATTCTGCAAGATCCTCAGATACTTATCGTCAATCAACCGACGTGGGGCGTTGATGCGAGTGCAGCGGCGGCTATTCGGCAAGCCTTGCTAGACCTCGCAGCCAAAGGTGCTGGGGTCATTGTGATCAGCCAAGACCTTGATGAGCTTATGGAAATTTCAGATCAGTTCGCGGCGCTGAACGAGGGGCGGTTGTCAAAACCGCGCCCAGCGCAGGGGCTGACGGTTGAGGAAATTGGCCTGATGTTGGGCGGCGCACACGATATGGAGGTAGCCCATGTTGACTGATTTTACACCAAAAACAGCCGTATGGAACGCGTATGGGTTTGATATGGGTTTGGTATGGGTGGATGCGGTATGATTATTCTTGAGAAACGCCCGCAACCGTCACAGTTCTGGTCATATGGCGCGCCGCTTGTGGCCGTTATTGTCACCATGATCTTCGGGGCGGCCCTGTTTGCCGTCCTTGGCAAACCGCCGATGGAGGCGCTGAGCAAGATTTTCTGGGAACCGCTGTTTGGCGAGTTCAACTTTTTCTACCTGCCGCAGCTATTGATTAAGGGCGCACCATTGGTTGCCATCGCGTTGGGCCTGTCGCTTGGGTTTAAGGCGGGGATTTGGAACATTGGCGCAGAAGGACAGTACATTATCGGCGCGCTGTGCGGTGCGGGTGTTGGCCTTGCGCTTTATCCGATGGAAGCACGGTGGCTGGTCCTTCCTGCAATGCTGATCGCAGGCGCGTTTGGCGGGTTCGCATGGGCGATGATCCCCGGAATTTTGCGCGTGAAGTTCAACACGAACGAGATTTTGGTGTCCTTGATGCTGGTCTATGTGGCCGAACAATTGCTGGCAGCGATGGCGCTCGGGGCAATGAAAAACCCCGAAGGCATGGGTTTTCCGGGATCGCGTAACTTGTCGCAATACGCTTCAGCCAGCTCGTGGATTGACCAATCGAACGGCATGCATTGGGGTGTGGTGCTTGCACTGATCGCAGTGATCTTTGCCTATATTCTTTTCACCAAACATATCCTTGGCTTTCAGATCAACCTAGCAGGGCAAGCACCACGTGCGGCTGCGTTTTCTGGCGTCAATCCAGCACGGCTGGTGTTGTTCTGCCTCGGAATTTCGGGGGCGTTGGCAGGGATCGCTGGCCTTACGGAAGTGTCCGGCCCTGCGGGTGTGGTGAGCATTGATTTCAACGTCGGCTACGGGTTCACCGCGATCATCGTGGCGTTCTTGGGCCGCCTGCATCCGGTCGGCATTTTGATGGCGGGCGCGTTGATGGCGCTTACGTATATCGGCGGCGATGTCGCGCAGTCCTCGCTTGGGTTGCCCAAGGCCGCGATCCAAGTGTTCCAGGGGACGTTGTTGTTCTCGTTGCTTGGCATTGATGTGCTGACAAACTACCGCGTGAGAATGAAGCAGGGGGCCGTGGCATGAAAGTTTCTAAAAACATGCAGTCGATGATCATGGATTGGAGGGTATCTGATGTTTGGATCTATTGACCCACAACTGTTGCTGGCGTCCCTTATGGTCGCCGCGACGCCAATTATGCTTGCCGCGATTGGTGAGTTGGTGGTGGAACGCGCGGGGATTTTGAACCTTGGCGTTGAAGGCATGANNGATCGGTGATCGGGTTTATTGCTGCAATCGAAACTGGCAACCCGTGGATCGGGTTTGTTGCCGCCGCTGTTGGTGGCGCCGCGCTGTCCTTGGTGTTTGGCGTCCTGACGCAATTCTTGATGTCCAATCAGGTGGCAACTGGCCTCGCGTTGACGCTGTTCGGACTTGGGCTGGCCGCGCTTCTTGGGCAGGATTACCTTGGTGTTAAGGCCCCTGTATTTCCCGATTGGCATATCCCGTTGCTGGGGGACATTCCGGTCCTTGGGCCGATTGTGTTCCAACATGACCCGATGGTGTACCTTGGTCTTGGCATCGTTGCTGGCGTTTGGTGGTTCCTAAAGAAATCCCGTGCTGGATTGGTTTTGCGTGCTGTTGGTGAAAACCACGAAGCGGCACATGCGCTGGGCTACAACGTCATCCGCACGCGCCTGTTGGCGATCATGTTTGGTGGGGCCTGTGCGGGACTTGGCGGTGCCTATCTGTCTATCGTGCGGGTGCCGACCTATGCGGCGGGCCTTACGGCCGGGATGGGCTGGATTGCCTTGGCGATTGTTGTGTTCGCAGGATGGAAGCCGGGGCGTTTGTTGCTAGGCGCCTATCTGTTTGGCGGCGTTACGGCGTTGCAGCTGAACCTTCAGGCTGCGGGGCTGTCATTGCTAGATGTCCTGACAATCACGGCGCTTATTGCAGCGGTGGTGGTCGTAAGCGTCGGGTTGATTCAGAATCGGGCGTTCACCGCCAAAATGCTCTGGTGGACTGCAAGTCTTTGCATCGCAGCGGCGTTATTTAGCTTTTATAAATGGCTCGGATGGATTTTTAACGAAACTCTTTGGCTTTCATCCTCGCCTTATATTGCCACCATCTTCGTTCTGGTCATTATGTCCAGCGGCGGAGCGCCGGGCTCACTTGGCAAGTCGTTCCATGCCTCACGTTGAGGCGATCTAATAACTTAAGAAATCCTAGGGGGATTACACATGTTGAGAAGAACACTTTTGGCGAGCGCAGCTGCTGCCACGTTGGTAGGCACAAGCCTCGGCGCGCAGGACGTCACCAAAGTCGGTTTCGTATTCGTTGGCCCAGTCGGTGACGGTGGCTGGACATACGAACACAACCAAGGCCGTTTGGCGGTTGAAGCAGAATTCGGCGATGCGGTTGAAACTGTGTTCGTTGAAAGCGTTCCAGAAGGCCCAGACGCCGAGCGCGTGATGACACAGATGGCGCTTGAGGGTGCTGACCTGATTTTCACAACGTCTTTTGGTTACATGGACCCGACAATCAACGTCGCGGCCCAGTTCCCAAACGTTCGTTTTGAGCACGCGACTGGCTACAAGCAAGCTGACAACGTGTCCGTTTATTCCGCACGCTTTTACGAAGGCCGCGCTGTTCAGGGCCACATCGCGGGTCAGATCACTGAATCCAACGTCATCGGCTACATCGCGTCCTTCCCGATCCCTGAAGTTATCCGTGGCATCAACTCTGCCTACTTGCACGCCAAGGAAGTGAACCCAGACGTCGAATTCAAGATCATCTGGGCGTACACATGGTTCGACCCAGCAAAAGAAGCTGAAGCGGCCAACGTTCTTATTGAGCAAGGCGCGGACGTGATCTTGCAGCACACTGACTCCACAGCACCACAGGCTGCGGCGCAGGCGGCTGGCAACGTTTACACATTCGGCCAA
>DQCL01000061.1:0-416 GCA_003533975.1 Octadecabacter sp.
AACCAGCGCGTCCACGCGGTCCGGTGATCCCGTCCCCGCATAGCCTTCGGCCGTCATTTGGCACATCTCATCTTCAATCTTGCCCAAGCCACCAATGTGGCGCACGCGCCCCTGCTCATATAGCGCTGCCACAGGCTCTGCGCGCATCGCCTTGCCGCGCGTTGCATGTACCCCACGATACGGCACCGCCGGATCAATAGATCGCACAATGGTCTCAACCATCGCGCCCCCTTGGTTTACTTCCGCCACCAACCGATCCGCGCTATGCCGGTCCATCGCCGCAATCGCCGCTGCCGCCCATTCATTTGGCGACACCCCCTGCACTGACGCGTCTTCCAATACGTATATCTTCCAATCAGACACCGGCCCTTGGCTTACAATACCGGCCACAACGATCCCGCACGCATCTGATCGCG
>DQCL01000061.1:470-5220 GCA_003533975.1 Octadecabacter sp.
CCGCGCGGATGTCCACAATGCCCCGTCAATATCGGCCAGCAAAACCCCATCCAACTCCTGCCGCCCTAACCGCGTTCCCGCATAGCGTTCCTGCACTTCTTCCAGAAAACTATCAGCCAAATATGCACGGTTGTCCTGCGTTGTCGCATGGGTCTGAACCGTGCTTTTTCGCGCTAATAGGTCTTTCAATATCTCAACATTTTTCGGTGTTGTCGTCACACATGCACGGGGTTTCTTGCCCAAACGCAATCCAAACTGCATCATGTCCCACGTCTCTTGTGCCTTTGGCCATTTAGCGAATTCATCCGCCCATACGGCATCAAATTGCGGCCCGCGCAGCCTTTCTGGGTCAAACGCAGAATACAGCCGCGCCTCTGCACCGTTCGGCCAAATCAGCATCTGACGCCCCGCGATCCACGTCGGGCGGCGATCAGGGGGCGAGCACGCCAAAATCCCGCTTTCCCCAAACACCATCACCTCACGCGCTTGCTCCATCGTCTCGCCAATCAAGCCCACGCGCTTCGCTACGCCGGGATCGCGCGGACGCGATCCCTCCACCATTGACCTGACCCATTCGGACCCCGCGCGCGTCTTGCCAGCGCCGCGGCCTCCCAGAATAACCCATGTCCGCCAGTCACCAATCGGTGCCAGCTGGTGCTCCAATGCCCAGAAATCAAACAGATAAGGCAGCGCTTTTAGCTGCGCGCCCGTCAAGCCGCGCAAAAACGCCTTACGATCGGCAACATCTGCGGATGCGACCAAGGCGGCACCCGATCTCACGCCTGAGGTCATCAAAGTCGACGTCCCCTTCGCTAAGTCCCGTTCCATGTCTGTCATTGAATTCCGCCTCCCGTTTACGGACTTCGGCGATTGCATCGGTCAGACGTATCATCTGTTTGGGCATCAAATCGATGTCCTTGAAGTCGCCTGCTCTCACAAGCTCCAGCACCGTGCTGAGTGTTTCGCCAATGGTTTCATAAAGCCGCCTAGCCTCCTCGATACGTTCAGCGGTCGATTTCTGATCGGTGGTTATTCCACCGTTTTGGTTGCTCATTGCGAAGATCCCCTCTCAAGGGTTGCTCCGCCCAATACCAAAAACGAAAACGGGCCTTGGAACTGTGTCCAAAGCCCGTCGTTGCTTTCGTCCAGCGGCATCAGGGATACGCTAAACTCAAATTTTTACCAAATATTACCAATATGTTAGCGCACGCAGCGCAAACACTTTCTTAACGCATTAGTTATCCTGCGACGCCGCACGCGCGGCTTCAAGCTCGCGGTAAATTGCGACATTTGCATTATGCTCGTCCAGTGTGACGGCAAAATTATGCCCGTCCCGCGGGTTCAACGTTTTCGCCACGAAGAAGATGAAATCCGTGTCCGACGGGTTCAACGCCGCGCGAATAGTATCCGCGCCGGGATTTGCAATTGGCGTCGCAGGCAATCCGGGAATCACATACGTATTCCAAGGGTTTTCCGCGCGAAGCTCACTCTGGCGCAACCCGCGCCCAAGCACGCCTTTACCTTCGGTCACACCGTAAATAACCGTCGGGTCTGTTTGCAGGCGCATCCCTTGATTCAAGCGGTTCACAAACACCGATGCCACGTCAAATCGCTCATCAGATGTTGAGGCCTCTTTTTCGATAATTGACGCAAGAATCAGCGCCTCTTCAGGGGACGCCAACGGCAACCCGTCCGCGCGCTCAGCCCATGCAGTTGCCAATATGCGCTCCTGCGCAGCTTCCATATCCGCCAGCAATTCAGCAACAGAATCGCCGGGTTGAACCGCATAGGATTGCGGCGCCAACAGGCCTTCAGGCGGAATTTCCGTCACTTCACCGTCCATGAATTCCAAGCTATTCAGGGCCTGAACCACCTGCCAACTCGTCACGCCTTCAGCGATAATCACTTCATATTGGGTATCCGCCGCCTCGCGTAGCTCTGTGTACGCTGCAGGGGCGGTTTCTTCGGCGGGATTGAACTCGGCCAGTTCCACGAAGCGATTTGTCGTGACATCAAGTTCACGGACCTCGGCCAGCGTCCGCGTGATGCCGACACGGTAGACAATCTTTGATCCACAGGTGCTTGCCCCGCCCCGCGTCACGATATCAACGATATCGGACATGGACGCCCCTTCAGGCACCAGAAAACTACCCGCCTTCAACTCAGATGCTTTGTCCGTATAATCCACACCCATTCGGAATATCGACGGCGACGAAATCGCGTCTTGCTCAGCAAGGCTCTCGCTGACGATCCGCATGTTGGATCCTGGGGCAACCTCCAGGCAAATCGCTTGATCAAGCGGCCCTTCGGCGCTGTATTCGTTGGTTCCCCAAACGATCACACCCCCAAACAGGAACAACGCGACAATCAGAAACGTCAGCGCGTTCGCCGCGATATGCTTCCACATTTACTTAACTTTCCCGAACAGCACGGACGCGTTGGTGCCCCCGAACCCAAACGAGTTGGACAGCGCCACATCAATCTTGCGCTCAACCTTTTTATTGGCGGCCAGATCAATCTTCGTTTCAACCGCCACGTTGTCGAGGTTAATCGTCGGAGGAGCGACTTGATCACGGATCGCAAGGATACTGAAAATCGCTTCAATCGCACCAGCAGCCCCTAAAAGGTGCCCCGTTGCGGATTTTGTCGATGACATCGTCACCTTGGACGCAGCCTCGCCCATCATCCGCTCGACCGCGCCAAGCTCAATCGTGTCGGCCATCGTGGAGGTGCCATGCGCATTGATGTAATCGATGTCCGCCGGCTCAAGGCCCGCATCACCCAGCGCCATTCGCATGGATCGCTCGCCGCCCTCGCCGTCCTCGGACGGTGCCGTGATGTGATATGCGTCACCTGTCAGACCATATCCCAACACTTCGGCATAAATCTTCGCGCCACGGGCAACCGCGTGATCGTATTCTTCCAGTACAACCATGCCTGCGCCCTCGCCCATCACAAAGCCATCGCGATCCGCGTCATAAGGACGGCTCGCTGCTTTGGGGTCATCCGCACGTTTGGTGGACAGCGCTTTACAGGCGTTGAAACCCGCAATGCCAATTTCGCAAATCGTGGCTTCCGCCCCGCCCGCAATCATCACATCCGCACGGCCCGCCTTAATCAATTGGGTCGCATCCCCAATCGCGTGGGCACCTGTTGAGCAGGCTGTCACAACAGCGTGGTTGGGGCCCTTAAAGCCATATTTAATCGCAATCTGACCAGAAATCAGGTTGATCAACGCCCCCGGCACAAAGAATGGGGAAACGCGGCGCGGTCCCTTTTCTTTCATCATGATGGCTGTTTCAGCGATGGACTGAAGCCCACCAATACCAGACCCAGTCAAAACGCCCGTGCGTTCAAGGTCGGCAACATCTTCAGGTTGCCAGCCCGAATCCGCCACAGCTTGCGCAGCCGCGGCCATCGCGAACACGATAAACGTGTCGACCTTCCGCGCGTCCTTGGGGGCCATATAAGTGTCAGGGTTGAACGTACCATCGGTGCCATCACCATACGGTACTTCGCAGGCATAGGTGGTTCCAAACCCTTCTGGATCAAACCGCGTGATTGGCCCAGCGCCCGATTGCGCATCCAAAATCCGTTCCCAGCTATTTTCAACACCATCAGCAAGCGGGGTAACCAACCCCAATCCGGTAACAACGACCCGACGCATAGCTCAATCCTCACGTAAATATTTCTTTGAAAGCCTGATACCGCGTGCAAAGCGGGCTGCCAAGGGTTGCAGACGTTTACGCCCGTTCAATCGGCATTGCTTTGCGCGAGGGCATTGGCGGCGCGGTGCAGCAATGACGCAATCAGTGCAACCGCACAGGCGCATACAGCGATCCAGCCTAAAAACCACATATGACCTCCGAACGCGCCCTCATCACGGGACGCCACAAATGCGCGTTTTCCATACCAGACCACAACTGTGTAGGTGCCTGCCCGCTCCGAAGCGTACAGGCGCCCTCCCAAAACAACAAAAAAGGGCGGCGCCATCTCTGGCACCGCCCTTTCTAAATCGACCTGAACGCTAACTTAGGAAGCTTCAGTGATGAACTTAACGGCGTCGCCGAAGCTCTGGATAGTTTCTGCTGCATCGTCAGGGATTTCGATACCGAATTCCTCTTCGAACGCCATTACCAGCTCAACGGTGTCGAGGCTGTCTGCGCCAAGATCGTCAATGAAGGACGCGCCCTCAACAACTTTATCTTCTTCAACACCAAGGTGCTCTACAACGATCTTACGTACGCGGTCTGCGACATCGCTCATGTTAAATTCCTTACATAGTTCAGGGCCTAGGGCCCGTTGTTTACCCGCTCTGCTTGCACAGTTGAGGCTGTTGTTTGGTCCTGCTCAGGACCTCCGAGATTTGCGACGTAGGGTCACAAACCTCAATTCTGCGCCCCCTTTAGCAGAGTTTCCCCGCTTGGCAAACGCTTTCGAGCATGCCCCATATAGGGGTTACAGCATCGCCATACCACCATTGACATGCAAAGTCGTGCCCGTGACATAGGCTGCCTGCTCACTCGCAAGATACAGCGCAGCGGCTGCAATTTCGCTTGGTTTGCCCATGCGCCCTGCCGGAATTTGCACGTTAATCTTGTCCTTTTGCTCATCCGTCAGCTTGTCAGTCATAGCCGTCGCAATAAAACCGGGTGCGACGCAATTCACTGTAATCCCGCGGCTTGCGACCTCATAGGCAATGGACTTGGACATCCCAACCATTCCCGCCTTGGACGCGGCATAGTTCGCC
>DQCL01000285.1 GCA_003533975.1 Octadecabacter sp.
TAAATAGATACGGATCGCCCACGCCAATAAAGCCACCACCGCTCCAGCCAAGCAGCAGAACTCCGGTGAAGGACGAGAACAATCCGCTGAGCGCGTAAACCGCGACCCAGTAATAGCGCTCGGATATTGAAATCCGTTTCGCTGATGTTCGGTTGACACCAAGTGCATAAAGGTAGCGCCCGTAGATAGTGTTTTTCATCCCGACGATGAGAACCAGTGCCACAACAGCCCATATTGCAATAACTGGTGGGAAAGGCATGCCCAGCGTACTGCCGTTCAGCGCCGATAGGTTGCTAAGCCACATTGGCACAGGCGCAAATACGTTGCCGCCGTAAGCCGATCCAATTGATGTGATAATTTGAATGCCACCCGACACAGCGAAACCGGTTCCTAGGGTCAAGATAAGCGCTTGCCCCTGTAGGCGAAAGCTAAGCAACCCGTTGATCACCCCGATCAGCGTACCAACGACCAAAGTAAGAACCAACGCCAACCACGGCGGCACCCCCAGCGAGATCAGATAAAGCATACCGACGTTGGCAGAGCCGATGACAAAGGGGATCGAAAGATCCAGACCACCCAGCATCGCGACCAAAGTTTGGCCCACGCAAGCAAGCCCCAGAAACGAAGCGAACAACAGCATAGATTTGATGTTGTTGGAGGAATAAAAACCATCAATGTTCATCGCGCCAATTGAGAACAACCCAATCAATACCATGATGCCGATGAACGCACTTTTGTTCTCGGAGACGAACCTGCCAACGGTCATCGTCAAAACGATGATAACCAACAAAATTAGGGCCGAGACTATATTCCAAACATTCAAGAAGCCTTCGATTGTGATGCACAACACCCCAAATACCAACAGCAGACCCAAAAAACCTAGAACGCCGAGTTTGTATTTCACCCACGCGGCCCTAAGCTCACCGGAGCCCGCATCATCGGCTTCTCCAGCACCAGACTCGCGTTCAAACTGTGCCGTAAAGAACTGCCAAGCCCAGGCGGAACCGGCCAATGTGACAACAGCGAAAAGGATGACCTGCTGGATTGGTTGTTGCTGCACGAGTCCCACAACCACACCGACAGCGGTCACAGCGAGAGCAAGGACAAGCCCGATGAGGCGGCTGAGCAAAGAGCCCTTGGATGTCACGCTGAAATTCATACTCATTGCGCTATTTCCACGACATCAGAACTTGGGGGCGATGTTGGTTTATCAATGAAATACGCGGACATCAGCAGTAGTGCGGCGACAACAAATGCAACCAGCAAATTGAGGTTTCGAAAATCTGATTTGGACACGATGATCCTGAGAAAAATGGGTAGAACCATGATCAGCACACCGACAAAGATCAGTGGCATAACGGCAATACGCGCCGCTGTATCTGCCGAAGAGAATGCCGTAACTTCGAGAGGGCCCGCGTAGAGTGACGGCGAGAGGACAGGAGCTGCTACATCCGCGGTTGCCGCAAGCGCATTATAGTCAAATGTCGTGTGCAAAACGACGCCAAAGACCACAACCGCAAGTACCACAAAATAAAGCAATGGAGAGAAATTACGAATGTAGCGTTGGATAACTGGCAAAGCCGTTGTCAACAGAAGGGACGCCACGAGAATTGTGCCATAGGCAAGGTCTGTAACAAAGCTTTGCACCGCGCCGAAGTTGAATGTCGCGAGGACATAGTTGATCAGATAAAGATTAACGGCACCACACAGTGATCCCATAACTGTGCCGCGCCCACCGGCCAAAGACGTTCCGCCAAGGACAAGCGCTGTTACTGCAATTAGTGTATAAGTAGTGCCTTGGCTCGGGTCCCCCGAGCTGATCAAGGCGGTAAATGTGATGGCTGCTAGGCCAGCAAAAATACCCGCGATAGCATGCGCCCCCATGCGCACGACGGTAATCGGAACGCCGCTGGTATAGGCTGCGCGTTCGTCTGACCCCATCAACCGCAAATGGGTGTAAAATGCCGTCTGGGTAAACAGCAACCAAGCCAGTGTCGCGGCGATGACGATCCACAAAACAGGAGAGAATACTTCGGTGCCCGCACCCCAGCTTTGCATCCATTCAGGGGCCAAGCCACCGGGCCGAGGGAGGATAACAAGGTTGATCCCTGACAACGCCAGAAACCCACTGAGGGATACGATAATGGGCTGAACGCGCACATAGATGATCACCACGGCCATAACCAATTGATAGGCAATGCCAATACCGATCGCGAACAAGAACACCGAGACAGGCGAACCGATTACGCCAGATGCAGTGAGCTGGATCACCGAAACGTTGATGAAACCGATCAGTGGTCCAATTGCCAAGTCAACAGTGCCACGGCCCGCAGTCACGGTTGTCATTAGCGCGTAAGTGGCGAGGATAAGCGGCGCAGATACGATGATTGCAGCCCCGATCCCCGAGCTTGTCATCAACGAAGGTGAACGAATAACGCCGATGACTATCAGCAAGAACAGCACAGATATAGGCATCAGCAGATACGGCGTTGAGCCGCTCCCTGCACGGGCCTCAACGGTTTCTTCAGTTGGTGCACTGTTTTCTAACACCAGGCCGTTCATAGCAGTCGCTTCCCGCGCGCTTCGCGTCCGTCAAACTCGACAACTTTGATTTTTGGCCGCTTGAACTCAGCTGGAATCGGGGTGATATCGCCTGAAATGACCACCGCCTTTTCCAATTCATCATTTATTGGGGCAGGCTCTGGCTGTTCTAACTGTACGGCAATTTCTTTGGATTTGAGAAGTCCGCTTCCGTCCGTTTGGCCGAACATTGCTTCCAGAATGGCTTTAGGCTCAATGCGTGCACCGGCGAAAGCATCAAACTGGCCACCATCGCGGAACACGATCACGCGCGTCGCAAAACCGATGAATTCTTCAAGCTCGGACGACATGTAAACAACTGATTTGCCACTTTCGGCGAAGGCCCTCAAATGTTTGTAAAGCTCGGTCTTTGCGCCCACATCAATGCCGCGCGCAGGATCGTTAAGCACGATAATGTCGGGACGCATGGCAAAGCCACGACCAATTAGAACCTTTTGCTGGTTACCGCCGGATAGCGACGTGATCTTGTCTTCGGCGAGGCCAAATTTGATCAACAGGTTTTCCGTTTCCCGAGCAAAAATCGTGCGCAATCCGGGCCAGTCAATGAAACCAAGCACACCGCCGCGCTTTTTCTCGCGGTAAAGCGGCATGACCATGTTTTCGAAAATGCTAAGGGCGTGAAAAATGCCTTCACGTTTTCTGTCGCCTGATACATATGAAATCTTCGAGGCGACCGCATCGTCCAACGACTGAATTGGGGTAAAGGCACTAGTATTGTCGGCCACGTAGACCAGCCCTTCTGCGGCCTGTTGGACACCTGATAGTATGCGTACGAATTCGTCCTGACCTTGCCCATCAAGGCCGGCGATTCCAACGATCTCACCCTCGAGAAGTTCGAAATCGATCGGGTCGGACTTGGGCCAAACCTTGATGTTGTTCGCCCGTAGGATAACTTTATCGGTCAATGGCTGCGGCGCGTTCGAGGCCACGTTGTCCGCGTCTCGTTCTTCGCCTGTCATCAAGGTGAGCAGGTTTTTCTCGGTGATTTCTTCCTTCTCTAGAACACCCACATCACGGCCATCACGTAGAACAGTCGCACGATCCGAAATTCGGATAAGTTCGGCAATGCGGTGCGTCACCACAAGAACGGTCGTGCCGCCATCGCGAAGCTCGCGCATTTTATCGAACAGACGCTCTGTGCTATCAAAATCTAGGGCAGCAGAAGACTCGTCAAGAATGAGAATTCGCGGCACCTGAAGCAAGCCGCGACCAATCGTGATCCACTGCTTGATGCCCAGTGGTAAAGTGCCAACCAAGGCAAACGGGTCGATTTCTTCGCCCGCCAATTCGCGCATAATTTTCGCAGCGCGAGCGACCTTGTCGTCGAATGGAATTTCAGCCGATAACAGGCCGTCCGTTCCCATGAATAAGTTGTCCACAACCGTACTTTCGTCTGCGACAAGCACTTCTTGGTAAACCGTCGAGATACCGAGTGCGCGAGACTCTCCCGGAGTGGAAGGCGTTTCGCCTAGAATTGAAATTTGTCCCTTGGTGATTGGGAGGACCCCCGAGACGATCTTAGCGAGCGTGCTCTTGCCGCATCCATTACCACCAACGATCGCGTGAATTTCACCTTCACGCGCTGAAAACGTCACGCCGTCAAGCGCACGCGTCGGTCCAAAATACTTGGACACGTCATTGACCGCAATTGTGATACGCGCGGACGACGGTGTCGATATGTTTGGCTGGGGTGAGGTCAATTTAACATGTCCAAAAAGGAATTGGCGGGCCACCCAAAACGGGCAGCCCGCAACGTCTATTAAGGCTGGTAAGCAGTTGGATCCGCAGGATTGTCGAAGAACCCATCGAGGAACTCTGAACTACCCCAATGGTCTTTGCCGACGGCAAACCAATTCGGTGAATTCGGGTCGCAATCCTCGTCCATAATCTCCTCTAGGTCTGCGAAGCTGATGCTTACCGGATCAACCAAAACCGATTGAATCTTCGGTCCCTGCCCTTGCAACGTGCGCATCATGATATCCCAAATCAGGCTAATATCGTCCTGTGGTGGCCATGTTTGGGTCGCGGTTGTGATATAGTCAGGATTGTTGCGCCAGAAGCAAAGCGCTCCAAGTTCGCCACCGATGCTAACCGGAACATCTGCACGGCCTGACTGTGCAAGCGCGCGCAGAACGCCCATTTCGGCGGCCGTTTGTACAACAACACCATCGAGCTGGCCTGGGTGTGTCGCGAGCCATCTTCGAACTTCGCCTTGCGCGACCTGATCGGTCCACATACCAGCGATAGAGCCCACAACCTTGATGCCTTCAGCTGTCGCAAGACCTGCTTTAACACCGCG
>DQCL01000331.1 GCA_003533975.1 Octadecabacter sp.
CGCGAGTTGACCACGGCCGTGATGGGGGATCGTGCGTTGACGGTCACCGATATCATCGTGGATGGCTGGTATGACTACGAAGCGAAGTACGGTGATGGCGGCAGCATGCACGTTCTGCCCGCTGATATCCCGCAAGATATTTTTGACGCATGTTTGGACTACGCGATTCGCGCCCATAATGCGCTTGGGTGTCGCGGGTTAAGCCGCTCGGACTTCCGTTGGGATGAGAGCCGCGGCCTTGATGGTCTGATCTTGCTCGAAACGAATACCCAACCAGGAATGACACCAACATCATTGGCCCCCGAGCAGGCGGCGCATGTTGGCATTTCTTTCCCCGAATTGATGACTTGGATGGTGGAGGACGCGTCATGCGATCGTTAAAGGCACAACGTCCCGATGGCATACGCCGTGACCCAGCACCGTCCCGTTGGGGATATCGCTATCAGCGTTTGATGCTGACGCCAGGTTTCCGCACGCTCCTTAAAGTGGGGGTTCCATTGCTGGTTGTTGGCGGTCTGGTTGCTGGTTGGACAGCCCGCGAAGCGAACCGCCAGATGATCGCAGATGCCTACAACACCACCAAAACCCAAATTCAGCAGCGCGATGAATTTATGGTTAAGATGATGGTGATTGATGGGGCCGATGATACGCTAGCGACTGATATCCGCACCGTTTTACCGCTGGAATTTCCGCAGTCTAACTTTGACCTCGACCTTGAAGAGATGCGCCAAACCGTAGCTGCATTGCCAGCTGTTGCGGATGTGGCTTTGCGTGTGCGCCCAGGTGGGGTTTTACAGGTGAATGTTACACAGCGTGTTCCTGTTGCGGTATTTCGCGCACCCGAAGGCCTTAAGCTGATCGATAGCGAAGGTGTGTTGATCCAGAACATTATCGCGCGTGCGGATCGGTCTGATCTGCCGTTGATTACAGGTGATGATGCGCGTGAAGCGTTGAGTGAGGGGCTTGAGATTTACCGCGTTGCGGGGCCGCTAATGCCACGGATGCGTGGGGTTGTGCGGATGGGGGAACGTCGTTGGGATGTGGTCCTCGACAGTGGTCAGCGCATTCTATTGCCAACAGAAAACCCAGTACCCGCGTTCGAGCGCGTTGTTGCGTTGAATCAAGCGCAAGACCTGCTGGAGCGGGATGTCGCGGTCGTCGATATGCGCCACCCAGCCCGCCCGACAATCCGAATGAATGAACAGGCCGTGACGAATTTGCGTCAGATCAACGCCGGACAATAATAAGAATAGGTGTGTAAAACATGAGAGATCTTTACCAATCACAACGCGCCATGCGCAGTATGCGCCAAGCTGCGATGCAACGCGGTGTTATCGCGATTTTGGACATCGGTAGTTCCAAGATCGCCTGCCTTGTGTTGCGCTTTGACGGGCCTGAGCAGTTTAGCGCCAAGGATGGTTTCGGTGATGGTGTTGGATCAATGGCGGGGCAATCTTCGTTTCGTGTGATTGGTGCCGCGACAACCCGTTCGCGCGGTGTTCGCTTTGGTGAAGTCGAAGCAATGGCCGAAACTGAACGGGCTGTACGCACCGCCGTTCAAGCGGCACAGAAGATGGCGAATGTTCGTGTTGATCACGTGATTGCCTGTTTGTCAGGCGGGCGTCCGCGGTCTTACGGGCTGGACGGGCAGGTCGATGTGATGGGTCAGACCGTAACCGAAGGCGACATTGGCCGCGTTCTGGCAGAATGCGAAGTGCCGGACATCGGCGAAGGGCGCCAGGTGTTGCACGCGCAGCCGGTCAATTTTGCGCTTGATCACCGCTCTGGTCTTGAAGACCCGCGCGGGCAGATCGGTTCAACCCTGACAACTGACTTGCACCTGATGACAGTCGAAGACAGCATCATTGAGAACCTTCTTTACTGCATCAAACGCTGTGACCTTGAATTGGCGGGCGTTGCATCGTCTGCATATGCAGCGGGGATTTCGTCGCTGGTGGAAGATGAACAAGAACTTGGTGCGGCCTGTATTGATATGGGCGGCGGCTCAACCGGTATTTCCATCTTTATGCGAAAACACATGATCTATTCGGATTCTGTGCGCATGGGCGGGGACCATGTCACATCTGATATTTCGATGGGTCTGCAAGTCGCGCCTGCGATGGCTGAGCGTATCAAAACATTCTATGGCGGCGTTCTGGCGACGGGCATGGATGATCGCGAGATGATCGAGGTGGGCAGCAATACCGGTGACTGGGAACGCGACCGTCGCACAGTTTCACGCGCAGAACTCATCGGGATCATGCGCCCGCGTATTGAAGAAATCCTTGAAGAAGTGCGCGTGCGTTTGGATGCGGCTGGCTTTGAACATCTTCCAAGCCAGCAGATTGTTTTGACGGGCGGCGGCAGCCAAATTCCGGGCCTTGATGGTCTGGCAAGCAAGATCCTTGGTCAACAAGTGCGCCTTGGTCGCCCGTTGCGCGTGCAAGGCCTGCCACAGGCCGCGACAGGTTCGGCATTTTCAGCCGCAGTCGGTCTCAGTCTTTTTGCGGCAAATCCGCAAGACGAATGGTGGGATTTCGATATTCCTGCCGAGAAATACCCAGCACGTTCCTTCAAACGGGCCGTTCGCTGGTTTCGAGAGAACTGGTAGTACGCAAGATTTTGCCGATCACCCCAGATACGGCGGAAAATCTCGCCAAGAGGCCCACATTTTGCGGTTTTGCGGCACTTTTGACGTGACCCACGGGGCAGAGGCCGTTAAGGTCCAGTAAATAATTCGACAAGAATGCCCGATGGGACGGGCCCAACAAGACAGGCGGACAGCACATGACTTTGACCCTCTCCATGCCCGGGCAGGAAGAACTGAAACCACGCATCACCGTGTTTGGTGTTGGTGGCGCAGGCGGCAACGCAGTAAACAACATGATCGAGCAAGAGCTTGAAGGTGTTGAATTTGTTGTAGCCAACACAGACGCGCAGGCCCTTCAGCAGTCCCGATCGGATGCAAAAATCCAGATGGGCGTTAAAGTCACTGAAGGTTTGGGTGCTGGTGCACGCGCCACTGTTGGTGCCGCCGCTGCCGAGGAATCAATCGAACAGATTGTGGACCACCTCGCGGGCGCACATATGTGCTTTATCACTGCAGGTATGGGTGGAGGCACCGGTACGGGTGCTGCGCCGATCATCGCACAAGCCGCACGCGAACTTGGCGTTCTGACCGTTGGCGTTGTGACCAAGCCGTTCCAG
>DQCL01000067.1 GCA_003533975.1 Octadecabacter sp.
GTGTCATGCTTATGCGCCGGAAAGCCGGACCATCCGCCTTGGCCGACGGTGAACAGTTCGGACACCAACAACCGCCCGACTTTGTCGTGGTACTTTGTGCCCAAGATATGTTTGATTTTGCGGTGCGTTTTCGTGTCATCGGAGCCGTATTGTACCGTATCCAGCTCGGCCACGCGCACATCGAACGGGTCGAGAACTTTGTCATAACGCGCGCCTGCGACGAAGACTTCTGTGTCATTCACGGCCACCATGCTGACCTTGGCCCCAACCGGCACATAAGCGCCCTCTGGTTCGCCATCCCAAACGTCGACACCGCGGTTACCAAGGGCTGCGACCTTCACGCCCTCGATGTCCAAATCGACCGTGCCAGTGGCAGGGGCCACACAGGTTTCATAGCCCGGTGTCTGGTACTCAAACGTCTCGCCCGCTTTCAATTTGACGATGTTGAAATAATTGAGCGGCACAGTCGGGTCATCAATGTCGACGATTGGCTTGTTCTGGTTGTCGTGAGGGGCGATGTGCATGGGTCGGTCCTTGGGTTAGGTGGCGCCGGGATGGTCTAGCAGAAACAATTCGAGCTGGTCTGTATTGGGCATGGCAGGGGCGCAACCGGGTTGTGCAACGACGATGGACGCACAAGCAGAGCCACGCAAAATGGCCTTGCGCATGGGGCGGCCCTCGGCGAGGCTGGCCATGAAACCGGCCATAAAGCTGTCGCCTGCACCCGTGGGTTTGACGGCGTCTACCGGGTAAATTCCTGTGTGGATTTCTTCGCCATTGGCAAAGGTTACGGCCCCTTTGTGGCCCATTTTATAGACAATGATTTCGGCGCTTGTTGTGGCGAGTTCACGCGCTTTGGCGAGGCCTTTGCCGATATCTCCAGCCATAAAACCGAATTCTTCGTCATTACCGATGATCACGTCGGACAAATCACCTGCGCGCGAGAGAACATCGGCCGCGACCTCGGGGCTTGGCCAGGAGTAAGGGCGGTAGTCCACGTCGAAAATGATTGGAATGCCAGCGGCTTTGGCCAATTCGAACGCGCGGAAGGCGGCGGTACGTGACGGTTCGGCGGCGAAGACTGTGCCCGCCGTAATCAGGGCAGTGAACTGGCTATAATCGACACCTTCAACGTCTTGCAAAGACATCTGAAAATCGGCGGCGTTGTTGCGGTAGATTACCGATTGGTGGTCTTCGACGCGGGTTTCATAGATGGCGAGCGATGTGCGCTCTTCGCCTTGAATGGTGCGTACATGAGAGCGACCAACGCCGTAATTGTCCAATTGGTTCAGGCAGTAGCGGCCAACAGCATCGTCTGAAACGCAGGTCACAAGGTCCGCCGACAAACCTAGCTTCACCAAACCCGCTGCGATGTTGGCAGAAGATCCGCCCATCGCGACGAACATATCTGTGGCATGTTCGGTCTGGGCGCGGTCGATGGGGGACAAGTCCATTCCGACCCGCCCGACCACGATGAATTTACCGCCTTTGATCCCTTGAAGAGCTGTCACTTTCGACCTTCCGTGTTGCCTGCTTTGGCCGCGTCCAAAACCTCTGGGTAAGGATAGTTCAAGCCTAACAATTGTCGCATGTCTGGGCTGGCCGCCTCTATGAAAGACTGTGGCAATGCAGCTGGCATGTCTTCCATCGGCTTAACCCATTTGGGTAGATATTGGATCAGCACGGCGTTCCGATCATGATCGGAATTGTTGGGCATCGCGCAATGCCAGGTGACGCCGTAAAACAAAGCGACATCGCCAGGGTCGCCGGTCATCTGCGCGCAAGTGTCAAAGAATTTGTCTTCAGCGGTGGGGTAGCGCAGTTCCTTCTGGCTGCCGGGCATGTAGCCAGTCGCGCCGCTTTCCACGGTGAAAGGATCAAGAATGACAGAGACTTGCGCGTTCATTGGGAACGATCCGTTGAACCCGATAGGATGGGTCTCCGGCTTGTGATAGTCCCAATAAGGGTAGTCCACGTGCGGTTCCTGGCCAGGGCCGCCGGGCAAGATACGGTTCGCGGCAATGGAACCCATGATGAATTCAGTGCCGAGGAACTTACGCAAGATTTTCATCAGAACGGGGTGTGCTGCCATGTCAGAAAACACGTCACCCTTAGCGAGTAGGTTCCAGACGCGGCGTTGCAGGTTGATCTTTCCGTCTTCCTCAGCGGCGCCTTGGAAGTGAGTGGCTTTTTCGCTCTCGTTTTCGGAATGCTCCATGATGATTGCGCGGGCTTCGGCAATCTGGTCAGCGCTGAACAGACCCGTGATCTTCACGGCACCACCGCCATTAAGAAGTTCATCGACAATCGCGTCAGGTGTCGCGGTTTTCGGGGTGTAACTTTTCATCATACGCCCTTGCGTTGTTTGTCTCGTGTGGATTCCCAATCTGTGTGGGCATCACGTACTTTTTCATTTTCAGAGACTTCCGGCGTGCCGACTTCCCACCATGCATGGCCCTCAGTCGTCCAGCCCTCATACGCGTCGACCTTCATGACGATGACGCTGGTTTTGTCGGCAGCTTTGGCGCGCTTGAATGCTTCGCCTAATTCAGCGGGGTTGGAGACAGTTTCAGCGTTGGCACCCATCGCGGCGGCGTGGGCCTCAAAATCAACGCCCACTTGGTGCGTGGCCGTTGGCGTATCTGAGATCAGATTGTTGAAACTTTCATTGCCCGTGTTGTTTTGAAGTTTGTTGATGACCGCGAACCCGCCGTTATCAAGGACAAGGATGATAAGTTTTTTCTGCGTCAGGACGGATGAATAGATATCGCTATTCATCATCATATAAGACCCGTCACCGGTGAAGACGATGGTGTCCTTCTCAGGTTCGCGTTGGGCTTGGGCAATGCGTGCGCCCCAACCGCCCGCGATTTCATAACCCATGCAGGAGAACCCGAACTCCACGTCAACGGTGCCGATATCCTTGGTGCGCCAGTTGGCAGTGACCTCGGCCGGAAGCCCCCCCGCCGCTGCTACAACACGGTCGCGCGGATCGCAGAGGTCGTTCACCACACCAATAGCTTGGGCGTAGCTGTTGGGGCGGTTGCCGTGTGCAACGTTGTCAGCGACATAGGCGTCCCATTTAGCGCGTTCGGCTTGGGCGAATTCCACCCATGCTTTGTCGAATGTCACTCCGTGTAGGGTTTGGTGCAGATCGGTTAGCGCGACTTTGGCATCACCGATAACGGGGGTCGATTGGTGCTTCATTGCATCGTGGCGTCCGACGTTCACACCAACAAAACGGGCTTCTTTTGCAAACGCCGTCCAAGACCCAGTCGTGAAATCCTGAAGGCGGGTGCCAACGGCAATGATAACGTCCGCCTTTTCAGCAACCGCATTGGCGCTGTCGGACCCAGTCACGCCCACTGGCCCGATGTTGAGAGGATGATCTGCCATCATATTTGCGCGCCCAGCAATGGTTTCGATCACAGGAATGGCGTGCGATTCAGCCAACGCGGTGAGTTCTTTTACAGCGCGAGAATACTGAACGCCGCCTCCTGCGATGATGACAGGGCGCTTGGCATTCATAATAACTTCGCGCGCCGCTGCGATCTCGTCTTCGCAGGGGCGTTGGCGGCGAATTTTATGAACCTTCTTGGCGAAGAACGCCTCGGGGTAGTCATAGGCCCAACCTTGGACGTCTTGCGGAAGCCCGATGAAGGCAGGACCGCAATCGGCTGGATCCAACATAGTTGTCAAAGCGTTCGGCAGGGATTGAATGATTTGTGCTGGATGCGTGATGCGGTCCCAATAACGACTGACGGCTTTGAAGGCGTCGTTCACACCGAAGGTCGGATCGTTGAAGTGTTCCATTTGCTGCAAGACCGGATCGGGCAGGCGGGTCAGGAAAGTATCGCCGCAGAGCATTAGCATCGGTAAGCGGTTGGCATGGGCAAGACCCGCACTGGTCAAAAGGTTAGCAGTGCCGGGGCCAGCAGATGCGGTGCAAAACATGAACCGCTGGCGCAACCATTGTTTAGCATAGGCGGCAGCGGCGAATCCCATGCCTTGCTCGTTTTGGCCGCGATACAGTGGCAAAGTGTCCTGTACCCCATAAAGTGCTTCGCCAAGGCATGTGACATTACCGTGGCCGAAAATACCGAAGCCACCACCGCAAACACGCAGCTCTTCTCCATCAATTTCAATGAATTGATTGTCCAAATAGCGAATGGTGGCCTGTGCAGTGGTCAGGCGAATGGTTGCATCCGTCATTGGGGCGGTGTCCTCTCAAATCGTGGGCGCAAGAAGATTGCATCTTGCGGGTTTCAGACTCAGACGATAACCATTTTGCAACCGGTTGCAAACTGGTTTTGAGAAAAGGAATGATCGTGACGGAAATTGGCATCGGAATCTTGGGTGGCGGCTATATGGGAAAGGCCCATTCGGTTGCGATGGCGGCTGTGGGCGCTGTGTTTAATACCGCGCTGCGCCCGCGCCTTGAAATGATCTGCGCGTCCTCGCCAGAATCAGCGGAAAGGTATCGCGCTGCATATGGGTTCGGGCGGGCAACGGATGACTGGCGCACATTGGTAGAAGACCCGAAGGTTGAGGCAATCGTTATCGCGACGCCGCAAGCCACACATCGTGACATCGCGGAGGCCGCATTTGCGCTTGGGAAACCTGTGCTGTGCGAAAAGCCGATGGGTGCTGACCTCGGGGATGCTGAGGCGATGGTGCAGGCGGCCGAAACAAGCGGTGTC
>DQCL01000213.1 GCA_003533975.1 Octadecabacter sp.
CCACACGGAAGTTGAACTGTTTTTATCCCAACCTGTGCCGTACCGCGTTTTCACGTTGGTTGAGCCCATGCGCTTGGTCATGGATTTCCGCGAAGTGGACTTTCGGGGCGTCGACGCAGAAGCGTTTACGCAGAGCGATTGGATTTCCGGTGCGCGGTTTGGCGGGTTACGACCCGGTTGGTCGCGCATGATCTTGGATTTGACGGACCCCGTGCACGTCGATGAAGCGGGCATGAGCGTGGACGATATTGATGGGACTGCCCAGATTAGCTTGGTTCTGAAAAGCACGTCGGTTGAAGATTTTGTTGCTGCGTCTGGTGCGCCGAATGACCCTGATTGGGCGTTTCTTATGGCGGCAGATCCCGCGGTGGTCTCTCCGGAAGCGGATGACGGGCCGCTGGTTATCGTAATTGATCCGGGCCACGGCGGAGTTGACCCCGGTGCGGACGTTGGTGGCGTGCATGAGGCCGATGTGATGTTGGCGCTGGCGCTGGAACTTGCCGCCGCATTGGGCCGAATTGAAGGGGTGCAACCTGCCGTAACGCGGGCCGAAGATACGTTTGTTCCATTGCAGGAACGTCTAACGTTGGCGCGCGGTGCGCGGGCGGATTTATTTATTTCGCTCCATGCGGATGCCTTGGAGGGCGATCAAGCCACAGGCGCGTCTGTTTACACGCTGACCAGTCAAGCGGCGGCGGATGCGTCATTGCGCATGGCGGAGCGCCACGAGAAGGGTGATTTGCTCGCGGGTGTTGACCTGACGGGGCAGGGCGATGACGTTGCGTTGATCTTGCAGGACCTTGTACGCATTGAAACTGCCGCCGCAGGAGAGCGGTTTGCGAGCCAGCTTGTCACCGCAATGGAAGACACGGGCACCGTGCTTAATACGCGCCCGCGTCGACGTGCGCCTTTGGCGGTGTTGAACGCAGCCGACTTTCCATCCGTCCTGCTTGAAGTCGGTTTTTTGTCCAACCCAGGCGATCGTGCGCGTCTAACGACCGCGCGGGGCCGCGCACCGATTGTTGCGGCGGTAACCTTGGCCGTTGGACGTTGGGCAATTGAAGAAGCCGCATTGGAACCGCTTATTCGCCAGTAAAACGCGCCAGCCAAATGCTGTGACCGTGACAGTTTGGGTCCTCAGGGCGAAAGCTGATGACCTTAAAGCCATAGGCCATGAGAAGCGCTCGGTATTCTTCTGGGTCTAAGCTGGAGTGGTACACTTGTTCTGTCGCCGCGTGGCCCCAGACTTCGCCATCTGAGGTGCCCGACGTAAACATGAGCGCCGCGTTCGGTGCGGCGTGTTTGGCGAAGATCGGGAACATGGCACGCTGCGCATCTTGGCTGAGGTGGAAAAAGCTGTCCCACGCAAGAAGCGCGTCGAAACGCTCACCCAGATCAAGTGTTCTCATATCCGCGTGAATGGCGCGGGCGTTTGGCAGTGTGGCGTTGAAAAGGTCAACCATGTTGGCGGCACCATCGACACCCGTAACCGCAAGCCCGCGATCTTCCAGATAAGTCGCAATCGGCGCACCGGGACCACAGCCCAAATCGAGAACTCTGCGCTGTCCAGTATTGCGTGGGGTTATGCCTAACATCCTGTCCAAACACGGTTTTTCGAACAATGACTTGTTGCGCGTTGCCTGAAAATCAGTCGCGACGCGTTCATATGTCGGAAGGATATCTGCGGGTGTTGAGTGGGTTTCCATAGCGCTGGTTTGGGCTGCGAAAGCAGGGTGCACAAGGCCATTGTGCGTGACCCCAATGTAACCGGCGGGAATTGGCCAGAAGCGGCGTTTGGCCTTTTGACGCCCAGCTGCATTCTGCCTATAAGCAGGGCAATTCTACCAAGGGGCGGTCTGCCAAATGATCTTGCGATTCATCTTCTCGTTCTTTGGCGGTATCTTTTCGATGCTCACGCTGGGTGCGGGCATGGCGGCCCTGACGCTTGGCGCGATTTTTTATATGTATGGTCGCAACTTGCCGACCTATGAAACTTTGGCGAACTATCAGCCCAAGACCATCAGCCGTGTCTATTCCGGCGAAGGGCAAGTGATTGACGAGTTCGCGGAAGAACGCCGTCTATTTACGCCAGCTGAAGAAATTCCCGACATCGTAAAGCAGGCGTTTATCTCTGCTGAGGATAAGAACTTTTACACGCACGATGGGTACGACCTTCGCGGTATCGGTGCCGCCTTGATTGAGGCTGTTGTCAGCCGCGGCGAGAACCTTCGTGGTGCGTCAACGATCACACAACAGGTTGCCAAGAACTTCCTGCTGGATGGATCGCGCCGTGTTGAACGTAAGATCCAAGAGATCATTCTTGCACCTCGTATCGAAGAAACATTGGGCAAAGAGGGCATCCTTGAACTTTATTTGAACGAGATCGATCTTGGTGTGCGCTCTTTTGGTGTGACGGCGGCGGCGCGGTCATACTTCAACAAGCCCTTGTCTGAATTGTCCCCCGCAGAGGCGGCATTCCTCGCGGTGCACCCAAAGGCACCCTATAGCTATCACCCCGTACGTAACCGCGAAGCTGCACTTGAACGCCGCGATTTCATTCTCGAAGAGATGTTCGAGAACGGCTACATCAACGAAAATGAGTTGGCTGTCGCATTGGCGGACCCAATTCGAACGGTGCAAAACGGCGATTTCCCGAGTGCCCGTTCAGAACGCCCACCGCGCGATTACTTCACCGCAGCGATCGTGAATGAAGTTGAGGGGCTGTTCCCAGATTACGAAATGAATTCAGCGGGTCTCTCGATCCGTGCGACCGTTGATGAAACATTGCAGGCTGCCGCGCGTGACGCGCTGCAACGCCAGTTGGAAAACTACGATCGCGGGATTGGTCGCTGGCGTGGTACGGGCCTCACCTTGCCTGTTGAAATGCTGACAGATGAAGACACATGGCGCGCGAACCTACGGATTGCACCGGTCATTCGGACTGTCACGTTGGAAAACCAGTGGTATCCTGCTGTTGTGCTTGAGGTTGGCGAAAACCAGATGCGCATGGGCATTGAAGGCTGGGAAGAGGGTGACGAAGAGCCGATTGTTCCGCGTCGCGATATTGAGTGGATGCGCGGCGGGTTCGCCGACAATTTCGCACCGGGTGACATCGTCCACGTACGCCGCATGATGACGGGCGATAATGGCGCAGGTGATTTCATCCGCTGGACGCTGCGCCAAGTGCCAGAAGTGCAGGGCGCGTTCATGGCGATGGATGTGAACACGGGCCGCGTGTTGGCAATGCAGGGTGGTTTTGGCTATGAGATCGTGATCTCGGAATTGAACCGCGCCTACGCGGAACGCCAGCCGGGGTCTGCGTTCAAGCCATTCGTGTTCGCCGCCGCATTGGATTCTGGGTATACGCCCGCAACCATCGTTGTTGATGCCCCGATTGAAGTCGTGGCAGGTGGCGAAGTTTGGCGCCCGATGAACGCATCTGACCGCTTTTATGGTCCCACGCCATTGCGCACAGGGATTGAGCAATCTCGGAACGTTATGACCGTGCGTTTGGCGCAAGAAGTTGGGATGCGCACAGTTGCTGAATACGCGGAACGGTTTGGCGTCTATGACCGGATGAATGCGTATCTTTCCGCAGCATTGGGGTCTGAAGAAACGCAGCTTTATAAACTCGTGGCGGCCTATGCGATGTTTGCCAATGGTGGCGAGCGTGTTGAGCCAACCTTGGTTGACCGTGTTCAGGATCGTTACGGCAATACGATCTATCGCCATGATCAGCGCGTCTGTGCTGAATGTCTGGACGAGAACCTAGAACAAGGCCGTGGGCCAAGTATTATATCCAACCGTGAACGCGTGATGAATGCTGTGACTGCGTATCAGCTAACGTCTATGATGGAAGGCGTTGTTCAACGCGGTACCGCGCGTAGCTCAGTCAACTTGCCAGTGCCGATTGCAGGTAAAACGGGTACAACCAACGATGCCAAAGATGTTTGGTTCGTTGGGTTTAGTTCTAACATTGTGGCTGGATGCTACATTGGTTTTGACACACCACGTTCGCTTGGGCGTGGTGCATCTGGTGGCGGGCTTTGCGGGCCGGTCTTTAACAGCTTCATGCGCACTGCGATTGCTGAATACGGTGGTGGCGCATTCCGCGCGCCTGATGAATGTTTGTTCATCAATATCGACCGTTTTACAGGGGCACGCTTGCCCGACGGTGCAAGCGGCGAAAATGTCGTGCGCGAGTGTTTCCGCCAAGACGAAGAGCCGGTTTTCGGTATCACGTTTGACGGTGGTTTCGCGATGGCAGCCGATTTGCCGCTGTTTGACGAAGTACGCCCACCAGCAGCCGTGAGCGTTACAACGTCAACAGGTGAAACCGCGACCATCAACTCAAACGCGTCTTTCGGGTCGTTGTCATCTGGTGGTTTGTATTAGGGTCTTGGGCCGATTGCCCAGCTTACTGGGATAGGTTAGACCCTGCACAACCCTTTGACATAGAAGTCTGATATGCGCGCTGAAATCCAAACGATCGTTTCCGAAATCGAGAAAAGCTTGACGTTGCTGGAGCAGCGAATGGATTGGGAAACCGCGCCTCATCGTCTGGAAGAATTTGACGCCCGTGTTGAAGATCCAAACCTGTGGGATGACCCAGACGCAGCGCAAAAGCTGATGAAGAACCGCCAAGCGTTGGTGGACGCGATAGCGAGCTATGAAAGCATCAAGCAAGAGCTGTCCGATCAGCAAGAGATGATCGAGATGGGCGAGATGGAAGATGACGCAGACATCGTCACCGAAGCTGAGGACGCGCTGAAAACTTTGAAAGTGAAAGCTGCAGCGAAAGAGTTGGAAGCATTGCTTAACGGTGAGGCGGACGCCAACGACACCTTCCTCGAGATCAACTCAGGCGCGGCTGGCACGGAAGCCTGTGACTGGGCGGCGATGCTGGCGCGGATGTATATTCGCTGGGCGGAGCGCAAGGGCTACAAGGTTGAGCTGCAGTCTGAAAGTGCGGGCGAAGAAGTCGGCATTAAGTCGGCGTCTTACAAGATTTCCGGCCATAACGCCTATGGTTGGTTGAAGTCCGAAAGCGGTGTGCATCGTCTGGTGCGAATTTCGCCGTTTGATAGTGCCGCCAAACGGCACACGTCATTTACATCCGTGAAGGTCTATCCGGTGGTGGATGACAATATCGAAATTGAGGTCAATCCGGCAGACATACGTATTGATACGTATCGTTCGTCCGGTGCTGGTGGTCAGCACGTTAACACGACCGATTCTGCAGTGCGGATTACGCACGCACCGACGGGTATTGTTGTGACCTCATCGGAGAAATCCCAACACCAAAACCGCGATATCGCGATGAAGGCGTTAAAGTCTCGTCTTTACCAAATGGAACTCGATAAGCGGTCTGCACTGGTCAACGAAGTACATGAGAACGCGGGCGATGCAGGGTGGGGCAACCAGATTCGGTCCTACGTACTGCAGCCGTATCAAATGGTGAAAGATCTGCGGACAGCCCATGAAACGTCGGATACAAAGGGTGTGCTCGACGGTGATCTAGATGCGTTTATGGGCGCGACACTGGCGATGGACGTAAGCGGGAAAAGCCGTGCTGACGCAAACGCCGAAGATTAACGGTCCGCATGAATTGTTAACGCTTTGCGCCTGCGGCGGGCGGGGGCCAAAATTTTTCAAATTTTGGCAGCGCTTGCAGCGGGCGAGTATTTTTGAGCCAAAGAAAGCTACGGGATGCTTGACCTGAGATGTTTGCCGCTCAATTCTAGGGGCGGAGGAACACTATGTCAGAAGTAGAGCTACCAGCTGCATCCCCTGTGCCAAAGATCGGGACAGTGACCCTTGCTGAATTGTGGATTTGCCTGAAGGCTGGGCTCGCGGATTTTCGGGCCGCGCCGCAATTTGGATTGTTCTTTTCCGCGGTTTACGTCGTTGGTGGATTTGTGTTGCTCTGGCTCGGGGCTGGCCATGTTTCATGGACGTTGGCGACGTCTCTTGGGTTTCCGTTGGCGGCGCCGTTTGCGGCTGTTGGACTATACGAAGTGTCGCGCCGCCTTGAGAGTGGGGATTCTTTGGGTTGGCGTGAAATTCTTGGGGTGGTTTGGAACGAGCGTACCAAGCAGGTGCCGTGGATTGGCGCGATTATTCTGTTTTACTTTTTGTTCTGGACGTTTCTGGCGCATATGATTTTTGCGTTGTTCATGGGCCTTAGCGCGATGACCAATGTCTCAACGTCTTGGGACGTGTTTTTCACGTCAAACGGGCTGACGATGATCGCGGTCGAATTGGGCGTCGGCGGGGTTTTGGCGTTTTTGTTGTTCTCACTGACCGTTGTGAGTTTGCCCTTGGTTTTAGACAAGGAGATCGATTTCGTCACGGCGATGTTGCTGAGCCTGTCCTGCGTAAAGGCAAACTTTCGCACGATGCTGGTTTGGGCTGCGATTATTGCGGTACTGACGTTCTTGGCACTGCTGCCGTGGTTTTTGGGGCTTGTCGTTGTGTTGCCAATGTTGGGGCATGCAACGTGGCATATGTATCGGCGCGCGCTTTACAGCCCTGTTTAGAGGGCGCGCAAGAAAAAGGGGCCAGCGTAAAACGCGGCCCCCGTTTCGAAATTAGGTTTGGGTGTCTTACGCCTTTGGCGCTGTGGCAGCCTTGGTTGATTTGCTTGAATTCAGTGGGTCATCCTGACGCTGAACTGAGCCTTCGAAGTGGGCGCCAGATTCAATCGCGATGGTCTTGTGGATGATGTCGCCTTCGACCCGGGCGGTCGACGTCAGGCGCACCTTAAGGCCACGGACGCGGCCCACGATGCGGCCATTGATGACCACGTCATCGGCAATCACTTCGCCTTTGATTGTTGCGGTTTCGCCAATTGTCAGCAGATGCGCGCGGATGTCGCCCTCAACAGTGCCTTCGACCTGAATATCGCCGGTCGTCTTCATGTTGCCGGTGACGTGCAGATCAGAGGACAGAACGGAGGCAGGCGGCTTTGCCTTAGGGGCGCTGGCCTTGAATTCGCTCTGCTTGGGCGCGGCAGGCGCCGCGGTGGTGCCGGAGGACGCCGGCTTGTTCGCATCGGCATCATTGGGGGCAGGATCGTTGATTTTGCTCTTAGAAAACATCGTTTGCTGCCTT
>DQCL01000357.1 GCA_003533975.1 Octadecabacter sp.
GGCAAGTTAGTCGCGAACGGCCCATTGCCGCCGCTGGCCAGCCGATCTGGTGCCGCGCTGCAGCTTCACCAGACCTGCCATTCGTGCGCCGTGCAGCATTTTCGAAAGGCGAGTGACCGACATGCGGACAAAAGCGACAATCACCAAAGTCCGCAATACCCCAGCCACCGAATTCCTTTGGCAATATTCCATGGTGCAGTTAACGTTTCAACATTTGGGTTTGGAGGTACTGAGATGAAGCGCCTATTTCCGTCGTTGTCTGATGACGCAACTCTGGGCAGCGTATATCGCGCGTTTCCAGCCAAACTTGCACCATTGGCAGAATACCAGAATCGGGTAATGCGGGGCGAAAGCCATCTCAGCATTGCGGAGCGAGAGCTTATTGCGGCCTACGTTTCGGGGGTGAATGCATGTGCTTTCTGCCACGGTGCCCACACGGTGCATGCAAAGGCTTTTGGCATTGCAATCAGTACTATAGAAGCAATGATGGATGGCCTTGAGGCTGCCCCAATCGATGAAAAACTGAAGCCAATTCTAACATACACAGGAAAACTCACGCGCACTCCGGCTCAAATGACTGAAGCCGACGCAAAAGCAGTTTATGAGGTCGGTTGGTCCGAGGCGGCACTATTCGATGCGATTCAAGTATGTGGTCTTTTCAACCTGATGAACCGGATGCTGGAAGGCACTGGCATCACTGATTACCATCTCGATCCGAACAATGTGGGTGAGGATGTGCTCGACGCTTTGCGCAATGAGAAATGCTATTCTGACTTTGGCAAGGCGAATGGCCTGTCAGACTGAATATGCATGTCTGTTCTGGGCTCTGAACCGTCATCCGATGCTTTTTGTCGGGCATTGAAGCAGTGCCCGCTGCCCAAAGACAGCAGTGCGGACATTGTCGACTTTTGCTGACGCAGCTATTGCTGACGCAGAAAGCTCTCGCCCTTGCGGCAGGTTTTTTGCGGCGACGCAGCGGATTTCAGGAAAACCAGCCATTCAGCCCTGATTATCTCGACTGTCTTCAAATCGCACAATCGTCGAAGTTGGGTTCTTTTCATCGCTCAGCCTGATCGGAGGGAAACGTAAGATTGTTCTGAATTTTTTTAAAAGGCTTGATGATTGCAAACAAAAAACACATTTCCACTTTAGAGGGTAAGTGCAGAAATAGACGGCCAGGGTTGAGTAGTGGTAAATCCAGTAAAGAATATTATTGCTTCAGCTGCTTTTGCAATGCCGTTATTTGCACCCCTTACCCTGCACGCCGAGAACGCGCCAGTTTGTAATCTTGGCGTCGAGACATCTCCGCGTAGTGTCATGATCGACAACTCTTGGAAGGGCACGTCTGTCGACGGAGGCGGTGGAATTGACACGTTTTGGATTAACGGCCCAACCTATTTTTTACCACGCCCCGAACGGCTGAAGTCGCTCGAAGTTTTTGATATGAAAAACGGGTTGTTTGATACGGTTGTCGTCAATGCCGACATGATTGCGACCACGGAACTTGGTGAGATCGAGATTATCTCTGACTGGTTTGATCAGGTTATCCTTGATCCCGAAGTAAACTGGCTTCGTACGATTGACGATACTTTTTCCAGCCAGAAGTTCAAAACCGTTCAGTCCGGGGAAACCCTCACGGTCAAAACCGATTTGAAGGCGCATATTCTGGCGCCGTCGGAGCTTCCTCTTGTTACGAAAGAGGGACCCAAAGGAGCTTTTGATCCGAAAACCGTGAAGACTGTTGTCATGGGATTGCATCCGTCTGAAACGGATACAGCGGATGCTGCGTTTCACTTGCGATCCCCAAACGCAGATGTGGTCCAGTTCAACTTTAAGGCGCTCGACGACCAGATGAAGCGCATAGTGTTGAATACGGAAGACGGCTTTTCGAATGCCGTTGTAATCGACATCACTAAGGTCAATTTGAGTGTCGATCGCGAGTTCGTTTTCAACGGAGACCGTTTCGATCGCATCATATTGGCCCAACCGGGGTGCTGGAGTGTTTCAGATGCATCCGATGACGTGCAAAACACTGCACGTTACTTAAAGGGAAATCAGGGTGGAATGACCCTAACTGCAGATGCACACCATTTGAAAGCGTGGCGTGCTGGCCGCTTCACCGTTGGGCGCGTTCAATCTCCGGGTTATCGGCACCTTACAGCTGACGGCATCCACGCTTACGATCAGATCGACCTTGTGAACGGGGGGCCGGACACATTAATCATTCGCAATAGTGCCCATCTAAGGCCCGATGTGCCTGTTGTGCTCCGAGGAGACCCGGGGCTGGATCACATCTGGCTGGAAGGCTCTGCCGGTTGGACGTTGGATTACCAGGACAAGGGTGTTGTGGCACAAGTTCCATTTGGGAAAGATGCCGATATTACGCTGGCGTTCATGCCCGGTCTCGAAGTCAGCATCCTCCCTGTTCCAGTTTTTTTGAACAATCCGGAGATGTTGGAGCTTCCGGCTTATCCCGGACTGACAGATGACGTGCGCGACAAATCAACCCTGATCGTCACTAGAGCGGGCTTTGCGAAGTTCTCTGCAAATCAATTGGCCAACATTGAACACGTTGATTTCACCAATGGTATTGCCAACACGGTGCTCATCTCGCCAGAACAATTGGTAAGTGCCAGGCCGGCCCTGCAGTTTCATGGAGACGAGGGGCTTGATACTATCCTGGCTATTGGAATGCCCGATGCAATCACAGACTCCCAAAAGGGGCTGACCTGGACCCTTTCACGTCCGGATGGAACAACGCTAACCGTCAGCGCCACGGGCTTTAGCTACCTGAGCCACGCGATCACAAGAAATGAAACCGTAAAGTAACGAGGCAAAAATGACTTTTCGCAGACACCTGAAAACGTACTTCCTATGCGGCGTAATCGCTTTGGCCGTTCCCACCTTATGTGCGGCGCAAGATCAGGCGTCCGATCTGGAACGGAAGTTGCTAGAAACTGCAGCCGGTGATCCAATGCTTGAACGCCAAATAACGCGGATGCTTTCAAGCATTGAGCAAGGACAGTCGGATCAAGTGATACAGTCGACGATTCAACAATTCTTTCAGGTTGCCCCGCGCGGCCGGTTGTCTGAAGAAACGATTGAGTTATCGAAGAAACGGGCTATCGCAACGGCCCGTGCACGGTTTTTGGGGCAATATCTCGGGTACGATTTGGATGGAGATGGCGCGATCAGCAAAGCTGAGATGGAGGGGCTGTACGGCAATGATGCCTCAAGAATCACTTTGCTGCTTGGAAATTCGGACCTGAATAACGATGGTGAAATCGCTGCGGATGAACTCAGACAGGCCGCCACAGCTCAAGTGAAACAGCGACAGAGTCGGCACCAAACCAAATACCTGATGGCGTTTGATCTTGATGAAGATGGCGTTGTCGTTGTCGACGAGCTACTAAAGGGGCTTCGCATACTTGCGGATGACGATCCAACTGGAACTGTGGTGCAAAGCAACACCAACACGACGACAGGTGAATACGTAGAGTCCACAGATGAGCTCGGAGTGATAGTCGAGAACCCACCCAATTCGGAGGGTTTGCCGATCGAACTCCATATGGTCGGGATTTATGAACCGCGCAAAAGTCGCGACGAAAATGGCCTCTCCAGAACTGAGTATGTTGCGGTCAAAGTAGATCGCCCAGGCGTTTCAGTCGCGCTGACATTGGGATCTTATAGACCAACACGTTGGGTCATTGAGACCAGCGAAGGTACACAGGTGGACAGAGTTATTGTGTCTGATCGAAACCGTGTACGCGGTGAAGTCATTTTGAATGGGAAAAAGATTTCCGTCACCTATCGCAATTTGCCTTTGGCCTACAAGGCGAGCGGAAACCGATTCCAACCCTTTCATGAGGCGGCCTCGAAGGCGGCGGGTGCTAAAAAAGCCGCCAGTTTCCAAGGCGCCTACAAAGCACCAAAAGGTGGTTTCGTCATTGATGCGGCACCGGGCATGTCAACAAGAGCCGAGGTTGAGGCCGCGTTGATGGCTCAGGCCTTACGTGCGTCGGATCTCTCACCCGCACTTCGAAGCGCATTTGAAGGCGAAACCAAAGCGCCAGGTTCAAAGTGGGCCCTGCGCGATGAAGGCTTTGTCGGTACCGGTGAAAATGGAAAAACGACCCTTCACCGGGTGCCACTTGAAGCGCCTGAGGTCAGTTGGCCGATGGGTGCTGCTCATGATCCCGAGGGACAACAGATTTGGGGGGTCACGCTCGGAGGGGAAGGCTTCCTCTACAAATACGACATCGCCAATAATCAGTGGTCGGCGAGAAGCATGAACAATGTCGATGCCGGCGGTTTGATTTTTGATCCGAAGACCGGAAACCTGATCGCTACGCCTGGACCGCATGGCCGTTCGGGTTATCTTACACTGGATGCATCTGGGAAAGTACTATCGAAGCTTGAAATTTCTTTGACTCAGTATCCCGGCCTGATTGGCACTTACGATCCAGGCAATGGCCCCAGCCCCCGCATGGTTCCGATTATGATTGATGGTGACCTACTTTTGGTACGAGCGGATCCGTGGCCTAACTCACGTCGGAACAGTAGTTCTCGCTGGTTCTATCTAGTAGATATGCAGTCAGGTACGGTTCGACTTGTCCGTTAAGTTGACAATCCTCTAGCGAGCCAAGGGTGCTTGATGTGTACTTTCAGAGGGTATTTTCATGGTTCGCGTTGAATGACCCCGAAATGTGGTGATACATGAATGGCCGCTGTTTCCTCTGCTCGGCAGCGTGAAAAATCACGCCTTCGCAGCAATATGTGTACTGCGAGCGCAGGCAGCGAGAATTTGACACTTCCGGTCTGGGCTCTGAACCGTCATCTGAGTCTAATTGTCGGGTTTCTTTGGCCTGAATGGCGGCTTTCGAGTTTTGCGTGATTTCACTTTGCATCCGCAGAGAATGGCCGCAGTCCGCCCTTCCTGTCGAAATGTGCATGGTGCAGCGTTGGTCGTTAATGGGAAGTACCGGGTGGGCCGCCCCCACCCAATGGTTCCTCCCTGGCGGCGTTTGTATACGGGGGGGCTAGGCGCTGCGTTTCGCTAGCGAGATTGGATTTTGTGGGGGAATCCACTAGGAATGCGACTAAAACAGTAAGGTAATATTTTCTCAATAAAACAGTGTGTTGTGAGGATGCAGTTGTCGTTTAGGGTGGATTCTTGACTAAACCACTCAAGAATCCACCCTTACCAACGCCAG
>DQCL01000148.1 GCA_003533975.1 Octadecabacter sp.
GCCATGACAGGCTGGCGCATTGGCTACGCGGCCGGACCAAAAGCCCTGATCGGCGCTATCCGCAAAGTACAAAGCCAGTCCACATCCAACCCCTGCACCATCAGCCAATGGGCCGCGATTGAAGCACTAGAAGGCACACAAGACTTCATCGCCCCCAACAACGAGATGTTCGTGCGCCGCCGTGATCTGGTCGTATCCATGCTCAACGAGGCGGACGGCATTATCTGTCCTAAGCCCGAAGGCGCATTTTACGTCTACCCCAACATCGCTGGCTGCATCGCAAAAACTTCTGCTGCGGGCACACAAATTACCAATGATGAAGTCTTTGCCACTGCGTTGCTTGAAGAAACCGGCGTCGCAGTCGTTTTTGGCGCCGCCTTCGGCCTTAGCCCCAATTTTCGTGTCAGCTACGCCACCTCGGATGAAGCCCTCAAAGAAGCCTGCACACGAATTCAAACCTTCTGCGCCAACTTAAGCTAGCCCGCTCAATGAAGCGCTGTTAGGGTGCTCTCAGAAAAGCAACAGGTGACGTAATGGGCGCAGATCTTCCAGACTATTACTTCCGCGTCCGTGAGAACGGCGCGGCCGTTTTCCGTGTCGACACAGAAAACCGTCAGCGTCGTATCGAGATGGACCAGATCGCTGTCATCAACATCAAAAACGGCGAAGTAAAAACACAGGGCGATCGCACGCTTTCAGAAGCGGACATCGCGCAGATCGAAGGCTGGATGGCCGACCGTAAGGCCCTCCTCGCCCAGCGCGATATTGACGACATCCACCGCGCCGTTGATTATCTCAACATCACCACACAATGGGTCCAATCCAAAGCAAGTGACGAACAACTCGAAGGCATCACAGATGACCTTCTGTTGGCGATGCACGATCTACGGACAATCTTGGTGCGCAAAAAAGCTGACCGCCTGATGAAACGCCAAGACGCCGCGGAATAACCCGCCGCCTTTCTTTGTTCTGTCTTTGTCTCAAAAATATCCCGGGGGAATCGCACAGCGATGGGGGCTGGCCCCCTTCTTTCTTAGCCAATTTTCTTGAAAATTGGCTACCCGCCCGCTGCAAGCGCAGGCTTCCCGATATGAACCGAACGCGCCCAAAACCGCTGACTTAGCAGCGCCCCAGCGACCCCCAACCCAACAGTCAGGCCAAGCCAAAGCCCGACAGGGCCCCAGCCCAGCACGAACGCCATCACATAGCTCGCAGGGATGCCAATCACCCAGTAGCTTACAATCGCCAGCCACATCGGCACACGTGTATCTTGCACACCTCGTAAAACCGACAGGGCGACGATCTGCGCCGCGTCCACAAACTGGAACAGCGCCGATAGCATCACCAACACAACACCCAAAGCTAAAACGGCATCGCGTGCAGGATCGGACGGGTCGATAAACAACCCGACAAAGAACCCAGGGATCGCAAGGTAAAGCACGATTACAATCACCCCAAAGCTCAAAGACACCCCATAAGCCGAAATCGCACCACGACGAAGCTCGGCTTCATCACGCGCTCCAAAATGCCGGCTCGCGCGGATCGTTGCAGCCTCCGACATGCCCACATGGAACATGAACATAAACGCCGTCAGCTGCATGGCGATCCCGTGGGCGGCAAGTTCGATCTCGCCAATCCATCCCATCATGACTGAGGATCCGACAAACAACGCACCTTCCGCAAACGACGTAAGGCCAATGGGCATCCCCAGGCGAAACACCTGTATCATTGCCTCATTATCACTCTTCCAAATGCGGCGGAACAATTCGGCTTCTGGCTTTTTCCATTGCGTGTAAGCCATCAGCGCGACCATTTGCAAAATCTGGATGACCACAGAGGCAATCGCAGCGCCCTCAATCCCCAGTTCCGGCGCGCCCAAATTCCCAAAGATCAGCGCATAATTCACCAGCGCGTTCGCCGCCAACGCAACGAGGGTAATCCACAATTGGACGGCCGTCATTTCCAACGCTCCAAGGTAGGACCGCATAACTTGCGCGCCCATTGCCGGGAACATCCCCAGCACGGCGATCCGCAGGTATAGGCCACCTTGCTCGGCGACCGCGGCTTCCTGCCCCATCGCCAGCAAAACCCGTTCTCCATACATGAACGGAACGATCAGCAGCGCGGCATAAATCGCGGACAACCACAGCGCCATGCGGGTCACGCGGCGCGCGCGGGTCTCATCACCCATTTCAACCGCTTCGGCGACCATCGGCGTGACGGCCCGCCCAAAACCAGCACCGACAATGAAAGTGATAAACCATAGCCCCGTGGCAACCGTTGCCGCCGCCAGTGAGGTGACAGAATACCACCCCAGCATGATCGTATCCGTCATATGGATCGAAAAGCCTGCAACATTGGCCCCGACAAGCGGCAAACCAAGCTTGAGCAATCGGCCCGTGTGGGCGCGGTATGACATCTGAGTGGACATCCTCTTGGCATATGCCCAATCTTGGCACGGGTCTAGCCTAACACCATTTCAAAGGAAGCAATCATGTTTGAGACATTTATTGACGACACCCAAACCTTCCTGAAAACGCTCGCGCGCAACAACAAGCGGGATTGGTTCCTTGAGCATAAGGCCACGTATGACACCAAATTGCGCGCGCCAGCTTTAGCGATCCTCGATGAAATGGCGCCACGTCTGACGACGCTCACCGGTTACCCGATTTCAACAAAATTGTTTCGCGCCAACCGTGATGTGCGGTTCTCAAAAGACAAAACACCTTATCACACGCGTCTTTATATGATGTGGATGGTCGAAACCGGAACACGCCAAAACCCCGCGTTCTATTTCGGAACAGAGATGGACTCAGCTGGAATTGGCACAGGCATGCGTGAATTCACAAAAGACGTTTTGATGGATTGGCGCAAGATGGCGGACCTTGATGGTGCTTATTTATCATCCAAGATCAAAGAATTAGACGGCAAAGATTATGTAGTGCGTGAACCTGTACTCAAGCGCGTTCCAGCCCCCTTCAACAAGGACCACCCCTACGGCGATCTCTTGCGGCATAAGGGTTTAGTTGCTTTTGGGCACCCAACGTTCACGGGTGATCTGATCGCGGCACTTGAAACCGCCTTCACAGACCTCTGGCCCCTATCAGACATGCTCATCGGTGTGGCGGAAACCCCGACGCTCTAGGTCAGGCCGCCAAAATTCAACGAATTTTGGCCCCCGCCCGCTGCAAGCGCAGGTCCTTACAGGACCTTGTCTGCCACCTCTGTGAATGCCTTCAGCGTCGCATCTACATCGCGCAACTTGTCGATGCCGAACAGACCAATCCGGAATGTTCGAAAATCCGCTGGTTCATCTACAGCCAACGGCACACCTGCCGCGATCTGCATCCCTGCCGCCGCAAACTTCGATCCGTTTTGAATGTCGCCGTCGTCTGTGTACGTGACAACAACACCAGGCGCGCCAAAGCCCTCTGCAGCCACGGGCTTCAACCCCTTGCCCGCCATATATGCCCGCACGCCATTGCCTAGTTTCCACTGCGCATCGCACAACGCATCAAAACCCATTTCCTTGGTCTCAAGCATGGTATCGCGGAAATCGCGCAGCGCGTCTGTCGGCATGGTCGCGTGATAAGCATGGCCGCCGTTCAGATAGGCTTCCATGATCTGGCGCCATTTCTTGAGATCAATTGCAAAGCTGTTGGATGCGGTTGCTTCCAAACGCTCAAGTGCACGCGTCGACATCATCACCAAGCCCGCAGACGGGCTGGACGACCACCCCTTTTGCGGAGCGGAAATCAGCACGTCCACACCCGTGGCTTTCATATCAACCCACGCACAACCGGACGCGATGCAATCCAGAACCATCAGTGCCCCAACCTCGTGGGCGGCGTCAGCTAAGGCTTTCACGTAGTCATCCGGCAGGATAATGCCTGCACTGGTTTCGACATGCGGCGCAAACACCACGTCAGGCTTTGCCTCGCGTATGGCGGCGGTTACTTCGGCAATGGGTGCAGGTGCAAATGGCGCGCGTGTGTCGTTGCCTGTTTGCCGCGCTTTATACACCGATGTCTTAGCCGTGAATTCACCCGCATCAAAAATCTGGCTCCACCGATATGAGAACCAACCGTTGCGCACGATCAACGCATGGGCATTCCCCCCAAACTGGCGTGCGACGGCCTCCATCCCATAGGTGCCACCACCCGGAACGATTGCGGCGCCATCCGCGTTGTAAACGTCGCACAGCATCTCGTGCAGGTCGCGCATCACGCCTTGAAATGCCTGTGACATGCTATTGAGTGAACGATCCGTGAAAACCACAGAAAATTCCATCAAGCCATCAGGGTCGACAGCACTCGGGTTTGGGTTGGTGGTCATTTGGTTATCCTTTGCAACGTTTCCGCTGTCTTATTCTGCGATCAACTGCAGGGCAAAGCCTATCTTCGTATACTTAAATCGGCCCCGGCCTGCGTTCTTCGCTCAAAAGCACATTCGCCTCGACATCACCCACCCCAGGAAGCGTCATAACGCGGCGGCGCAAGACACGTTCAAAATCGGCCAAGTCCCGCGCAACGACCCGTAAACGGTAATCATAAAGGCCAAGGACGTGTTCGACCAACTGCACCTCTGGGATCGCAACAACAGCACGCTCAAAGTCATCAAGCGACACGCGCCCCTTGGTTGCCAGTTTCACGCCAAGGAACACTGTTACTCCGAAACCCAAGGCTTGCGCATCCAAGGCCACACGCTGCCCAGCCAGTACCCCGCCTTCACGCAACCTCTTTATGCGCCGCCACGTCGCGGGCTGGCTGAGTCCAATTCGCCCACCTAGTGCCGCCGCGGTTTGCGTCGCGTCCCGTGAAAGCGCTGCGAGGATTGCACGATCCAACTCGTCCAGTTCGATCATAGCGGCAAGCTTTCGTCGTTGTGTAATGTTGCCACCGTCATCAACGCCTCAATGTCCGCCATATGCGGCAGCGCCAAAATCTGTTCTCGGTAGATCGTTTGGTAATGCGCCATATCCCGCGCGATTACGCTCAGACGTACATCAACACGGCCTAGAAACGTCTGGATCTCGGTGACTTCGGCAATGGTGCGCGCGGCGTCCATGAATTCATCGAATGCACGGCTTTGGGTCTTATCAAGCGTAATGCGCAACGACACCCCAACAGCATATCCTAACGCGGCCCAGTTGATGACCGCATACTGCCCCTTCAGAACACCGTTCTCCTGCAGGCGGCCCAACCGCCGCGTGGCCTTTAGCGCGGAAACACCTGCACGTTGCGCAAGTTCGGCGGCGGTTAGGCTCGGCTCGGCCTGCAATTGGCGTAGCAACCTCTTATCGACATCATCAAGCATGAAAATGTCATTAATATAAAAATCTACGCATAACAACTTCATCATGCGGAAAATAACGATGCGCAACACTCTCGCATCGCGCGCCATTCCGGTTCATAAGCGCGTCAATGCAACCGCAACCAAAGGAATATCCCCATGCGCGTTTATTATGATCGTGACTGCGACGTTAACCTCATCAAAGACAAAAAAGTCGCCATCCTCGGCTATGGCTCACAGGGCCACGCCCACGCTTTGAACCTGCGCGACTCTGGCGCGAAGAACCTCGTCGTCGCCCTGCGCGAAGGCTCCCCTTCTGCAGCCAAGGCCGAAGGCGAAGGCCTTAAGGTTATGGGCATCGCTGAAGCTGCGGCTTGGTGTGATGTGATCATGTTCACAATGCCCGACGAACTTCAGGCTGAGACATACAAGAAATACGTCCACGACAACATCAAGCCAGGTGCAGCTATCGCATTCGCACACGGGTTGAACGTACACTTCGGCCTGATCGAACCTAAAGAAGGTATCGACGTGATCATGATGGCGCCAAAAGGTCCGGGCCACACCGTGCGCGGCGAATACACCAAAGGCGGCG
>DQCL01000056.1 GCA_003533975.1 Octadecabacter sp.
TTACGATGGCTGTGAGCGTGTCTGCCAGATAGGCGTACGGATCGACTGCGTTGATCTTGCAGGTCTCGATCAGGGAAGCGATGACGCCCCAGTTTGTCGCTCCGGCATCGTGGCCTGCGAAGAGTGCATTTTTTCGGTTCAGGGCAAGTTCCCGTTCATTCTGCCCATGTCGGTTCAGTTTATCGCGTGCATTACAGGTGGCACGCGTATTTTGGTGCCGATGTTAAAGTCTATCGATCCTATCGGCGCGGCGATGGGACGTATGTGGGGATTGAACGAGACCCGGGAGTTGCTGTCATGGCTCCAGCCTGGGTTCTGGATGCTACAGTTTGCGGGCTGATGACACTTGGGTCACCGGAGGTATCGGTGGCGGGATTGCTGGATTTATCCTCAATTCTGACATTGCAAGGTTTTCGGCGAAGCTTTGATGAGAGCGACTCATCGAAGGAAGCCGAACATGATCACCCTCAAAACAACCAATCTGGCGCAACTGCCTCTTCCATTTCATCCGCCAGTGACTGCCCCGATGAACGAGCAGGAGCGAGAGATGCTGAGACAGGCTCTTGCACAATTGCTTCTGGAAGCGGCCGGTCTGACACAGGAGGGATCAAATGATGGGCAATAATGACCTCACGCCGATCGCAATATTGCCGCCTGCATTGTTACAGCGCCGGGCCATAGTCTATGTCCGGCAATCGACACAAAGCCAAGTTATGACCAATCTTGAGAGCCAACGGCGGCAATACGATCTGGTGTCTTCTGCACGCCAGTACGGTTTCCAAGCGGTAGATGTCATCGACGATGATCTCGGGGTATCCGCGAGTGGCAGCGCTGCCCGGCCGGGTTTTGAACGATTGGTTGCGGCTCTCTGTTCTGGCGAAGTCGGTGCAGTGTTTTGCTTGGAAGTCTCGCGATTGGCCCGCAACGGACGGGACTGGCACCATGTTCTTGAGATCTGCGGCATGGTTGAGGCACGCGTTGTGGATCACGATGGCGTTTATGATCCTCGCCTCCCGAACGACCGACTTCTGTTAGGCATGAAGGGCAGCATCAGTGAGTTTGAACTGGGGATACTGCGAACGCGGATGCTGGACGCTGCCCGTGCGAAGGCCAGGCGCGGCGAACTGCGCTACACCCCGCCGATTGGCTATCTTTGGGACCGAGATGCCGGGATCATGTTTGATCCAGACATGCGGGTTCGGGAGGTGATACGCGCGATATTCACTCGTTTTGAAGAACTTGGCAGCGCCAGACAGGTCCTGTTGTTGATGGCTGATCAGGGTATCCATTTCCCACGGCCATCGGACGGTATCCGGCCGACATCTTTTGAGTGGCGGCCAATCCGGTATCGCAATGTTATCAGCGTTCTCAAAAATACGTTCTACGCAGGCGTTTATGCTTATGGTAAAACTGGGAAAAAGACGGAGATCAGGGACGGCCGCGCCCATGTCAGCTACAAAAACCACAAATCCCCAGAAGATTGGGAGGTGGTTCTTCACGATCACCACGCCGCCTATATCGAGTGGGGCGCATATGAACGCAATCAGGTGCAACTCGCGCGCAATGCGTTTGGCAAGACCGGTGGGACAAAGTCAGCCCGCGGTGGCCAAGCCTTGCTCGCCGGGCTCATGTCCTGTGCCAAATGTGGGAGACGTTTGCACGTTGTCTATGCGGGCCGAACGCATCGTCCTGTCTATCGGTGCGACAATCCCAACCTGCTTTTGGGCCAAAAGCGGTGCTTCACATTCGGCGGCGCGCGGGCAGAGACTCTCATTGTTAGCGCTGTTTTGGAAGCCATCGCCCCACTGGCCATTGAGGCTGCGCTGCAGGCGCAAATTCACATGACCAAAGCTGAGGAAGATCGCCGCCAGCTGTTGGAGCTGGAACTGAAGCAAGCGGAATATGACGCCACGCTCGCAGAACGTTGATATGCGGCATGTGACCCGGAGAACCGCCTGATAGCCGCCACGCTGGAGAAACGCTGGGAGGAAGCGCTTTCGCGGGTTCAAATATTCAAGGAACGCATGGTGGACTCTCCAGACGCGCACGAGACCTTTGATCCAAGCGCATTGAACGGCTTGGCACAGGATCTAAAAGCCGCATGGGAGGCACCTACGGTGAGCATGCGTGCTCGCCAACAACTGCTCCGGGCCCTGATCGAGGACATCGTCGCCGATGTGGATGACACAACCCGTGAGATTGTGCTGGTCGTCCACTGGAAAGGCGGTCGACACACAGAGTTGCGGGTCAAAAAACCAAAGACAGGCGAGCATGGTGCAAAAACCAGCGATGAGGCTTTAGCGATCATCCGCGAGATGGCAGGGCGATGGTCAGATGGATCCATTGCAGCCTCGTTGAACCGCATGGGCATTCGCACCGGTCAGGACAAAACTTGGAATGCCAAGCGCGTGTCATCCATCAGGCGCGTGAACAATATCCATGGCTACCTTTCCGCGGACAAAGACAGCCCGTGGCGCACCATGTCTGAGGCTGCAAAAGAACTCGGTGTGACCAATCATGTGATCCGTAGGCTATTCAAGGATGGGATTCTGCCTTCAAAACAGGTTGTTGATGGTGCGCCTTACCAAATCAGAACCGAAGACCTACAATCCCAAGAGGTTGCGCAGGCAATCAACCGCAACAAGCGCCCGTGTCGTACCGAAGACGATCAACAGCTTTCAATGTTTACAAACACTTAAAAAGGGCCAACACAATGACCAACCGTTCGCAACGGAACGCATCGCGCGTTCAGCGGTGTTGTTGTCTATTTCCAGAATGCCGTGATCGAGGTAGGGTCTGAGCCGCGCGATGCGCGTGAGGGCATAACGGATTGCGCCGACCAACGGCGATTTTCCGGAGATACAGGGCAGTTGGGCGTGCAACCATGTTTCCAAACCGTCGAAGAGTGGTTTTGCCTGTGCTTGCCTGATCTCGACCCGCCGATTTGGCGGCGATCCGCGTGCCTCCTTTTCGATGGCGTAGAGCTGCGCGATGCGTTTGATGGCCTCGTTGGCGATGCCCGAGCCTTGGGCGCGGTGTATGTCGACGAACTTGCGCCTGATGTGCGCCATACAGGCCACCTCGTGAATATCGCCCGAGCGGTAGAGGTCTTCGAACCCGGCATAG
>DQCL01000157.1 GCA_003533975.1 Octadecabacter sp.
CACCTGCAACAGGATGTTGTAGACATCCGGGTGGGCCTTTTCCATTTCATCCAGCAAAAGCACACAATGCGGGTTCTGATCGACGCCGTCGGTCAGCATGCCACCTTGGTCAAACCCGACATAGCCGGGAGGTGCGCCAATAAGACGGGAAACCGCGTGTTTTTCCATGTATTCGGACATATCAAAGCGTAGCAATTCAACACCAAGGGTATCGGCCAGCTGTTTGGCGACTTCGGTTTTACCCACACCTGTTGGCCCTGCGAACAGGTAGTTGCCAATCGGTTTTTCAGGCTCACGCAGGCCAGCGCGGGCAAGCTTGATCGCGGAAGACAATGCGACGATTGCGTCGTCTTGGCCAAACACCACGCGCTTCAGGCTGGATTCCAGATCCTTAAGAACTTCGGCGTCATCTTTGGACACGTTTTTCGGTGGGATGCGGGCAATCTTTGCAACAACCGCCTCGATCTCTTTGGTGCCAACAGTTTTGCGACGTTTGGAGGCCGGGATCAGATGTTGCGCGGCACCCGCTTCGTCGATGACATCAATGGCGCTGTCGGGCAGTTTGCGATCGTTGATGTAACGGGACGCAAGTTCAACAGCGGATTTGACCGCGTCGGCAGTGTACTTGATCTCGTGGTGATCCTCAAAGTAGGTCTTGATGCCTTTGAGAATTTTAATGGAATCCTCAACAGAAGGCTCATTCACGTCGATTTTCTGGAAACGGCGCGCCAATGCGCGGTCCTTTTCGAAATGCTGACGGAATTCTTTGTAGGTCGTGGACCCCATGCACCGCAGTTTGCCACCGGCAAGGGCAGGTTTCAGCAGGTTGGACGCATCCATCGCGCCACCAGATGTCGCACCAGCACCAATAATGGTGTGGATTTCATCGATGAACAGCACCGCGTCATCGTGATCTTCCAGTTCCGTCATCACGGCCTTGAGGCGTTCCTCAAAATCGCCACGGTAACGGGTGCCAGCCAGCAGCGCGCCCATGTCGAGTGAGAAGATTGTGGTTTCGCCAAGGACTTCGGGAACGTTACCCTCGGTGATTTTCTGGGCGAGGCCTTCCGCGATGGCAGTTTTACCAACACCCGGATCACCCACGAGCAGCGGGTTGTTCTTACGGCGGCGACAAAGCACCTGAATGGCGCGTTCAACCTCGTGGTCGCGCCCGATCAGCACGTCAACGTCGCCTTTTTCGGCTTTCGCGTTGAGATCAACACAGTACTTGGACAGCGCGCTTTCATCCTTATCGGTCTCGTCCGCGGTTTCAGCATCTTCGTCCAACGTCGGCGCGCCTGTGACGGGGCGGCTCTCACCAAAGGCGGGGTCTTTGGCAACACCATGCGCAATGAAGTTCACCGCATCATAGCGGGTCATGTCCTGATCTTGCAGGAAGTAAGCAGCATTGCTTTCCCGCTCAGCAAAGATCGCAACCAATACGTTTGCACCCGTGACTTCCGTGCGGCCAGAAGACTGCACATGGATCGCGGCACGTTGGATCACACGCTGAAACGCGGCTGTTGGCACGGCTTCGGACCCTTCAACGTCCGTCACCAGCGTCGACAGGTCATCTTCGATGAAATCTTCGATCGTTTTACGCAGCTCGTCCAGATTAACGGAACAGGCCTTCATGACTCGTGCGGCATCAGGTTCATCCACCAGCGCGAGCAACAGGTGCTCAAGCGTGGCGAGTTCATGTTTACGGGCATTGGCCAAGGCCAAAGCGGAGTGAATGGACTGCTCAAGCGTCGTGGAAAATGATGGCACGTTAAGTGCTCCTTTTAATCGGTGGTCTGTCAGGGCGTGTCCCGTTCAGACCGTGGCCTCTTATGGTTAAGTTTTGGCTTATTGCGCCCATCTTCAAGGGAAAAATTGTTACATTGCCGTTACTGGCGTGAAAATGTGCTGTCTAAGACTCTGTTTTGGTGCTGTTTGCACTGGAATTCGGCTGGTTTAGAAAGAATCCCGTGCTTTGCGGACTTTGGTAAAAACTTCGGTAGGGTCAGCGTTTGTCATGTTTTGGGCAGCTTGCAGCGCGGGAACATCGGCCCGCAGGAAGGGATTGGTGCGCTTTTCGACGCCTAAATCAGACGGAACAGTTGCCTGCCCAATGGCCCGCGCCGCCGTGATTTGCTCAACACGAGAGATAAGGTCGGAATTTTCGGGTTCAATAGTCAGGGCGAAACGCGCGTTCGTTTCTGTATATTCATGACCGCTGCAAACGCGGGTTTCGTCGGGCAGGGCGCGCAGTTTCAGCAGGCTGTCCCACATTTGCGCAGGCGTGCCTTCAAACAGACGACCACAGCCCAACGCCATGAGGCTGTCGGCGGTGAACAGGACGGCTGATTTTGGGAAATGCACGGCGATATGGTTCAGGGTATGGCCGGACACGTCAATCACCACCGCCTCTTCGCCACAAATCTCCACACGGTCCCCGTCAAAAACCGCCAAATCCAGCGCAGGCAGGCGGTGGGCATCAGCGGCAGCGCCAATGATGCGTGGCGTCATGCCAGATGATTTCAAAAGCGGGGCAAGCCCATCTACATGGTCCCAGTGATGGTGCGTCAGCAGGATATCCGTCAGCACCCAGCCTTGCGCATCGAGGACCGCTTGAATGGGCGGGGCATCAGGCACGTCCACCAGCAACGTCTCTCCAGTTTCGGCATTGTGCAGCAGGAAGGCGTAGTTATCTTCTAGGCACGGAATGGTGATCAACTCGAGGGGCATGGTGTTGTCCTGTTTGATTGCTATTGTCTGGTTAACTTTTGCCCAATTGGGAGAGAGCTTCAATGCATTTAGATGTGCACGATCTTCGCGAATTCTACTACCGCAGCCCATTAGGGCGTGCAGCCCAAAAGGTTGTGCGCGACGAATTGGTGCGATTGTGGCCCGAAGCAAAGGGACAGACCGTTGCAGGCTTCGGCTTTGCTGTGCCGCTGCTCCGTCCGTTTTTGGGCGATGCCCGCCGTGTGATTGCATTGATGCCGGGGCCGCAAGGCGTGATGCCGTGGCCTGCTGATGGTCCAAACGTCAGTGTTTTGTGCGAGGACACGCTTTGGCCGCTTGCATCCGGTAGCGTGGATAAGCTGGTTTTGATGCACGGGTTGGAAACCTCTGATCATCCGATGACGTTGCTAGATGAATGCTGGCGCGTGTTGGGGCCGGGGGGCAGGGCGCTGTTCATTGTGCCCAACCGTGCAGGGTTCTGGGCGCGTAGCGACATTACACCCTTCGGATACGGGCGGCCCTATTCGCTGGGGCAGCTCGAAACGCAGCTGCCCAAGCACCAGTTCCTGCCCGAGCGTCAGTTAGGTGCGCTGTATCTGATGCCCTCGACCAGACGGACGTTCCGGCGCGCGGGTCCGCTGTTTGAAAAGGTCGGGCGGCATATGCCGACGATCATGGCAGGCGGGGCATTTATGATCGAGGTGACCAAGCTGGTGTACCCGCCCAAGGGCAAGGTCGCACGCACGCCAGCGAGCCGGTCGATCCGCGTTTTGGAAGGGGTCGGCGCGGTCACGCCATCGGCAGTTTAGACGGTCCTGCCGCAGCCTATGTGACCCCCGC